>JAISBS010000099.1 GCA_031266075.1 Treponema sp. | reverse complement strand
CAACGAATTAATCGACGAACAGCATAAACAATTGTTTGTCGCGGTGAACAGTCTTCTCAAAATCAGCAATCAGGGCAGGGACGAGGAATTAAAAAAGAGCCTGGATTTTCTGAACGAATATACCATTAAGCACTTTTTTGACGAAGAGCAGCTTCAGCTAAAATATAAATACCCCGACTACCCGAATCACAAAAAACTTCATGAGAACTTTAAGGCGATGATCCGCGATCTTTCCCACAAGTGGATAATGAACGGCTCTTCGGGACTGCTCACCAACGATGTCAAAGTCAAAATAGGCGACTGGCTTGTTTCCCATATCAAGGGGCAGGATATCAAGCTTGGCGCCCATATCAGGAGCACGGGAAGCTGAGCTTTTTACGGGTTTAGGGCGGTACGGGGGCAAAATCCGTATTCTGCCCGGCGCGCCGGAAAATATTGAATTTCTGGTAAAATCGCTTTTCGGCTATTGACACCCCACCCCTGGTGTATTATCGTAAAAAATAACGCTACATACTGTGCAGTTTTAGCCGATACTATCATTGGATACTTAATACCGCATATGCAAGGGGGGAAGGCATGCCGACGCGGATTCGGAAGCGGGACGGGCGGGAAGCGCCGTTTAATATCGAAAAAATCACCAACGCGGTGTATAAGGCCGGAATAGCGGCCGGAGTCATGGACTGGGAAGAGGCTATGGCGGTGTCCGAAAAGGCCGTGGCCCGGCTGGAAAGCATCTGCAATGGGCAAATTCCCGAGGTTGAGGACATTCAGGACACGGTCGAGCAGGCCCTGATCGACCACGGACTGGGTTCCGCGGCGAAAAAGTTCATCCTTTACCGGGCGGAGCGGACGCGGATACGGGAAATGAACACCCGGTTGATGCGGACTCTTGAGGAGCTTACCGTAAAAGACGCGAAAGACAACGATCTGAAGCGGGAAAACGCCAATATCGACGGCAATACGGCAATGGGGAACATGCTGAAGTACGGTTCCGAGGCGGCAAAGCAGTTCAACGAGCTGTTTATACTCAACCCGGAACACGCCAGGGCCCATCACGAGGGGGATATCCATATTCACGATCTGGATTTCCTTACCCTTACCACTACCTGCTGCCAGATCGATATCAACAAGCTTTTCCGCGGCGGTTTTGGTACGGGCCACGGGGCAATTCGGGAACCCAACGACATCAGGAGCTACTCGGCCCTTGCCTGCATCGCCATCCAGTCGAACCAGAACGATCAGCACGGGGGACAGAGCATCCCCAACTTTGACCGGGGTCTGGCGCCGGGGGTGGCGAAAACCTACGCCAAACTCTACCGCCAGAACCTCTACAAGGCACTGGATCTCCTGGCCCCCCCGGTGGGACTGGAAAACCTGAAAGCCGCCCTGGAGACCGCCCTTGCCGCTTCCCCCCTGAAACCCCGGCTCTCCGGATCCGCCGAATACCAGCAGGCCGAGACCGCCGTGCTGGCCCGGTTCCTGGACGGGGAAACCATCCGCCGTATTCAGGAATTCGCCCTGACCAAGGCCCTGGAAGAAACCGAAAAAAGCACGTATCAAGCAATGGAAGCCCTGATCCACAACCTCAACACCATGCATAGCCGGGCGGGGGCCCAGATTCCCTTTTCGTCGATTAACTACGGCACCGACACCTCGGCAGAGGGCCGGATGGTGATCCGCACTATCCTCCAGGCCACCGAAGCGGGGCTGGGGGATGGGGAGACCCCGATCTTCCCGATTCAGATTTTCCGGGTCAAGGAAGGGATCAACTACAATCCGGGGGAGCCCAACTACGACCTCTTCCAGACAGCCTGCCGGACCAGCGCCAAACGGCTTTTTCCCAATTTCTCTTTTCAGGACGCCCCTTTTAACCTGCAATACTACCACCCGGAACGGCCCGAAACCGAAATTGCCTATATGGGCTGCCGGACCCGGGTCATTGCAAACATCCACGACCCGGATCAGGAGATCACCTATGGCCGGGGGAATTTGAGTTTTACCACCATCAACCTGCCCCGCCTCGCCCTCCGGGCCCGGGGAGACATGGATCTCTTTTTTGACGAACTGGACAAAAAGACGGAACTGGTCATCGACCAGCTTCTGGAACGCTTCGAGATTCAGGCGAAAAAAAAGGTGAAAAATTTCCCCTTCCTTATGGGCCAGGGAATCTGGCTCGGATCGGATGTCCTGGACTGGGAAGACGAACTGCGGGAAGTGTTAAAGCACGGCACCCTGACCCTGGGCTTCATCGGCCTGGCCGAGTGCCTCAAGGCCCTGACGGGGAAACACCACGGCGAAGACCCGGACTCCCAGGCATTGGGCCTCAAAATCATCACCCGCCTCCGCAGCCGCATGGACAAAGCCTCCCTGGAGACGAAACTCAACTTCTCCCTCATCGCCACCCCCGCGGAGGGTCTTTCCGGCCGTTTCGTCAAACTGGATCGGGCCATATTCGGTTCCATCCCCGGCATCACCGACCGGGACTACTACACCAACAGCTTCCATGTGCCCGTCTATTTCCCCATCGGCGCCTTCCGGAAAATAGAGCTGGAGGCCCCTTACCACGCCCTGACCAACGCCGGCCACATCAGCTACATAGAACTGGACGGCGACGCCTCCAAAAACCCCGAAGCCTTTGAACGGATCGTCCGGGCCATGAAAGAAGCGGGCATCGGGTACGGCAGCCTGAACCATCCCCTGGACCGGGATCCGGTCTGCGGCTACCGGGGCGTCATCGGCGAAACCTGCCCCCACTGTGGCCGCGCCGAGGGCGGCATCCCCTTTGAACGGATCCGCCGCATCACCGGCTACCTTGTCGGCACCCTGGACCGCTTCAACAACGCCAAACGGGCGGAAGAGCGCGACCGGGTAAAGCATGGCCTCCAGAAATAGTGCCTGGCGCCGAATATCTCACTATCGGCGGGATCGAGCCGGAATCCATTGTGGACGGGCCGGGGTTCCGGTATACGGTTTTTGTCCAGGGCTGTAACTTCCGCTGCCCCGGCTGCCACAACGCCCGGCTCCAGCCTTTCAGCGGGGGCCGCCAGGTTTCCGTCGCCGAAATAATCGCCGCCATCAGGGCCGACCCGCTGCTGTCGGGGCTGACCCTTTCCGGCGGCGATCCCTTCACCCAGGCCGCCTCCTGCGCGGCCCTGGCGGAACAAGTCCGGGGCCTGGGCCTTTCCGTTATGACCTACACCGGTTACCGCTGGGAAGACCTCCTGGCCGCCGGAAACCCCGCCTGGAGCCGCCTTATCGAAGCCACGGACATCCTGGTGGACGGCCCCTTTATCCGGGCCCTGAAAAACATCGGCCTCCGCTTCCGGGGATCCTCCAATCAGCGCCTTATCGACGTGCTCCAAAGCCTCGCCGCCGGGCGGGTAATCGTTTTGCCGGAGGAGTAACGGCGCCCTCCGGCAGGATTCGGCATACCCGCGGTTTCCGGGTCCCTGCATGGGGGCTGAAAAATTCTTGTCGACAAATTCGAAAAATTCGTTTATTATAGGGCCATGCTGCAATTTGACGAATATATCTCCAAAATACCGGATATTCCCCACCAGAATTTTATCACCTGGCTGGAGGCTATCGAACAGAAATGGACGGACAAAGACGCCATTTTATACCGTTCCGGGAAACAACGGGAATTTACCCGCTGGTCCTTTACCCGCTATGCCGCGGAATGCCGCCGGATTGGCCGGGGGCTGCTGGCCGCGGGCCTTTCCCGGGGGGACCGGGTGGTTCTCTGGGCGGAAAACCGGCCCGAATGGATGGCGGTCTGGATGGGCGCCCTGATTGCGGGACTGGTTATCGTGCCCGTAGATTTTCTTGTTTCCGAAAAGGAATGTCTCAACATCATCAAAATCACCAGTGCCCGGGCATTTTTCTATTCCGGCAGGAAAAAGTCCTTTGCCGGCAGCCTCCCCGCCGCCGGCGTCTCCCTCCCCGTTTCCATTGACATTTCCAGCGGTGAAGCCGGGGAAGCGGACGGGGCGGCGGATCAAACGGGTTATGAACGCTTCGGCATGGAGGCCGGGAGCCAGTCCCTGCCCGCCGCCGCCGGTATTGCGGGGAGCGATCCCGCCTCCATCGTGTTTACCTCGGGAACCACCGGGTTTGCCAAGGGCGTTACCCTCTGCCACCGGGGGATCATCGCCAACGCCAGCGCGGCGATCCGTATCCTGGAGCCCAACTCCAGCGATGTGTTTATCAATGTCCTGCCCCTGCACCATACCTATCCCACCACCTGTACCTTTATCGCCCCCCTTTCGATAGGGGTAACTACGGTGATCGCCGACAAAATAGTCGGCAAAGTGGTGATTGACGATGTCCGGGACGCGGGGGTTACCTATCTTATCGCCGTCCCCCTGCTCTTTGACAAGGTCATGGCCGCCCTGGAACAGGGGTACAACAAACTGCCCGGCATCGTCCGGGCCCCCCTCAACGTACTGCGGAAAATCGCCCTGGCAAAAGCCAAAAAGGGTAGTTTTGAATTCGGCCAGAAGGCGTTCCGGTTCATCCGCAAAAAGGCGAACCTTCACTCGGTACGGCTTACGGTGGCGGGCGGCGGCGCCCTGAACCCCAAAACCGCGGACTTTTTTGACTCCCTGGGCTTTAATATCGTCCACGGCTACGGGATGAGCGAAAACGGCCCCCTTATCAGCGTGAACACCCCCCGGCATAAACGGAATGTGTCTGTGGGGCTCCCGGTAAGCTACACCGAGGTAAAAATCATCGATCCGAATGACGAGGGAACTGGCGAAATCGCGGTAAGGTCCCCCTCCCTGATGCTGGGATATTTTGAAAACGAAGAAGCCACCAAAGAAGTCTTTACCGAAGACGGCTACCTCCTTACCGGAGACCTGGGCTACCGGGACGAGCAGGGGTATATCTACATCAACGGCAGAAAGAAAAACCTCATCGTCAGTTCCGGGGGCAAGAACATCTACCCCGAGGAAATCGAAGCCCATTTTAACGGCTCCCGGACGATTGGTGAAATCCTCGTTCTGGGCCGGAAAGAGCCGTCCTTCGGCGGGGAGCAGATTTTTGCCGTGGTGGTTCCCAACTTTGAAACCCTGGCCCAGGATCTGCCGGGAAAAGAACCGGACGAAGAATTTATCAAGAGCCTGGTCAAAAAGGAAATTGAAGAAGTGAACCGCAGTCTGCCGGGCTACAAAAAGATCAGCGACTTCCTCATCCGCCGGGAGCCTTTTGAGAAAAACGCCCAGCAGAAGATTCGCCGCTTCCTCTACAAGAACTACGAGACCGGCAATGCGGAGCAAAAATGAAGGATAAACGAAAAGGCGTCTCCAAAAAGACCGCCGCCGCCCTGATTGCCGCGCTGGTATTCGCGGCGGCCGCTTTCCTGCATTTCTCCGGGGCCCTGAATTACCCCGAATACAAGACCTACGATTTCCGCGTCAATTTTTTGGCCAACTACAGCCGCCCTTCGGACGATATTATCGTGGTGCTGCTGGATCAGGCCAGCATCGACTGGGCCGCCGCGGAACGGGGCTGGCCCTGGCCCTGGCCCCGCCGGGCCTACGGGGAAATTGTTGACTACATGAACCTGGCGGGGGCCAACGCCGTTGCCTTTGACGTTATTTTTTCCGAGCCTTCGATCTACGGGCCCGAAGACGATGCGGTCCTGGCGGCGGCGTCCGGAAAATATGGCCGGGTGATACAGACCGTCCATTTCGGCAGCCAGCCGGGGCGCGGCGATTCCTGGCCCGCGGAACTGCAAAAGCCCCTGTTCGCCATTGACGATGAAGGCGCCCGGCTGGCGGGCCTGAACCCGGCGGGGGGAATTCAGGGGGATCTGTCGGCCCTGTTCCCCATTGGGGGTATCCGGGATTCCGCGGGGGCCATCGGCAGTGTAACGGGAAAGCCCGACCCCGACAGCGTGTTCCGCCGGATGAACCTTTTTGCCCGCTTTGACGGCAGGGCGGTGCCGGAACTGGCGGCGGCTTCCCTTTTGGCTACCGGGTATACCAATGAACTCCAATACGACAAAAAAAAGCGGATCATCCGCTGGGGGGATTATGAAATTCCCACGGACAAAAACGGGGAAATCATCCTCCATTTCCGGGGGAGCCTTGACCGCTATATTCCCTATTCGGCGGGGGAAATTTTGCGGAGCGCCGAGGCCTATGGCCGGGAGGAGACGCCGGCGCTGCCCCCGGAGGATTTTGCGGGCAAATACATCCTCTTTGGTTTTTACGCCCCCGGACTGTTTGATATTGCCAGCACTCCCATTTCTTCCACGTATCCGGGAGTAGGGATGCACATTACCCTGCTGGATAACCTGCTCCAACGGGACTTTATCCGGGAAAGCTCCCCGCTCCTGGATCTGCTCGTTATCCTGCTTCCGGTTATCCTTATTACGTTCCTTACCCTCTTTTCAAACCGCATACCCCTGACCGTGGGCTCCGCCGTTTTTATTGTTGCCGCCATCGTCCTTGTGTCCGCCGGGGCGTATTATTACGCGGGGGTCTGGCTGCCCATGGCTGCGCCGCTGGCGGGGGCCCTGGCCACCTTTCTTGCCGCGACCCTGTATAGTTACGCCACCGAGGGCAGCCAGAAGCGGTTTATCAAATCCGCATTCAGCCAGTATCTGAGCCCCGCGGTGATTGACCAGCTTCTGGCGAACCCCAGCCTTTTGACCCTGGGGGGAGAACGGCGGGAGATCAGCATCTTTTTCTCCGATGTCCAGGGTTTTACCACTATTTCGGAAAAACTGGATCCCGCCCGGCTGACCGAGATTTTGAACGACTATCTTTCCTTTATGACCGACACGATCCTTGATTCCGGGGGAACCATCGACAAATACGAAGGGGACGCCATTATCGCCTTCTGGAACGCCCCGGTGAGTTTTGCGGATCATGCGGCCAGGGCGCTGGGGGCTTCCATGCTCTGCCAGAAACGGCTCGCCGAACGGCAGGATTTTTTCGCGGAAAAATACGGCTGCCGCCTTCTGACCCGCATCGGCATCAATACCGGATACGCGGTGGTGGGGAACATGGGCTCCGGCAAGCGTTTTGACTATACCATGCTGGGGGATTCGGTAAACCTCGCCGCCCGGCTGGAGGGTCTGAACAAACAGTTCGGCACCTACCTGATGTGTACCGAAGCGACTTTTAACCAGGCGCGGAAAACCGCGGCGGATGGCGCGGACGCCGGGCCCCGGCGGGCCTTTTACGGGCGCAAGCTGGCCCAGGTGGCGGTGGTGGGGAAAAAAGAAGCGGTTACGGTGTACGAGCCCATGCCGGAAGAAGTATTCCGCCGGCAGGAAGCGGCCCTCCGCCGTTTTGATGCGGCCCGGGACTTTTTTTACCAGGGCCGCTTCGCCGAAGCCCTGCCCCTGTTTAAAGCGCTGGCGGATCAGGACCGGCCCTCGTTTTTCTATGCGGAACAGTGCCGGTATTACACGGAACGGCCCGCCGAGTGGCAGGGGCACTGGCAGGCGACAAGCAAATGACGTGGCTGTTCGATAACCAACCGGGTTATTGAACAAGTCCAATGAGGATACAGGAGGAATAATTATGAAACGATTATGCGCGCTGTTGATCTTCGGCTTTTTATTCGTGAACGCGGCGGCGGCTCAATTTGTCCGGGGCAGCACCGTCTATGTGGCGCTCAAAACCATCCAGCTTAAATCTTCCACCGGATTTTTCGCCGGGAACCGGGGAGCGCTGGCCTACGGGGAAGCGGTAACGGTGCTTCAAACAAAGGGGAAATGGGCGGAAGTCCGTTCAGCCTCCCGGTCTTCGCTCAGCGGGTGGACCCACGCGGCCAATCTGACTTCCCGGCGAATTTCCTCATCCGGGGCCGCAACGACTTCGGGGGAACTGGCCCTGGCGGGAAAAGGGTTCAGCCAGGAGGTTGAGAACGCCTACCGGGTGGACGGAAAACTCGACTACGCCGATGTAGACCGGGTTGAAACCCAGGCGGTATCCGAACAGGAACTCCAGTCTTTCCTCGCGGAAGGCCATTTATCCATGGGGGACGCGGAATGAACAAGCCCCGTTTTATGATCCGCTTTTTTCTTCTGACCGCCGCTTTGCCGGTTCTTGTTTCTCTTGCCGCCTGCGGAACCCTGGCTTCCATGGCCAGCGCCGGAGCCCAGGTCGCGGGGGCGCTGGGAGTCATCGACCAGAACACCGCCGATGCGGTCAGCAAATCCAGCGACGCCATTGGCCGGGCCGTGGAAGAAATCAGCCCGGAACAGGAATATTACATTGGCCGGGCTGTGGCGGCGAACATTCTCAGCCGCTATAAGATATGGAACGGCAGCCCCGCCCTGACTGCGTACCTCAACCGGATCTGCGCGGCCATTACCATCAATTCGCCCAAGCCGGAAATTTACAACGGCTACCATGTGGCGATTCTGGACAGTACGGAAATAAACGCCTTCGCCACTTCGGGGGGGCATATTTTTGTTACCCGTGGGCTTATCGCCTGCACCGCTTCGGAAGATTCCCTGGCTTCGGTTATTGCCCACGAAATCGCCCATATCCAGCTTCAACACAGTACCAGGGCGATTCGGACCAGCCGGATTACCCAGGCGGTTCTGGTAACCGGCGGTTCCGCCGCGGATCTTGCCGCCAGTGGGACTTCCCTGAGCGAACTGACGGATATTTTTAATGAATCGGTGGGGCAGATTGTGGAGACCATGATTAACAATGGCTATTCCCAGACTCAGGAATTCGCCGCCGACAATCTGGCCCTGAGCCTTCTGGCCTCGGCGGGTTACGAGCCTTCAAGCCTTATCACCATGCTCCGGGCCCTGGAAAAAAACCAGAGCGGCCAGAGAGGGGGCTTTAGCAAGACCCACCCCACGCCCGCGCGGCGGATCAGCAACGCGGAACTATCTGCCGGCAGATACTCCGTGGCGGATACCCAGTCATACCGGCAGGCCCGGTACACGAGAACCAGGTGAAACAGGGAAGCCTCCGGGAACCGCCGGAGGCTTTCTTTTCGGCAACGGACAAAAGGAAAACCCCTCTGAAAACCCAGCCGGGGTTTCCCAAAATTCACAAGAGAGGAGTGTTTTCATGAATTTACAACGTCCAAACAGCAATGACGCAACCCGGTCGGCAAACCGGGCCCACAGCGTCGTTCCGTGCAGCGGTCTGTGTTCCCGCTGTATCGACGGATGTAAGGGAAACTGCGAAGTTTTCCGGGCCACCTACCGGGGCAGGGAGCTTATCTACCCCGGCCCCTTTGGGGATGTAACCGCCGGGGGAGACAAAGACTACCCGGTCGATTATTCCCATCTCAACATTCAGGGCTATGCCCAGGGCGCGGAGGGCCTGCCGCCGGGGGTTCCCGCGGATCCCGATCACGCCCGGTTCCCCCAGGTTGATACGGAAACATCCTACGGCTGGGATCACCAGGTGAAGATGCGCCTGCCCGTCTTTACCGGCGCCCTGGGTTCCACGGAGATTGCCCGGAAAAACTGGGAGCATTTTGCCGTGGGCGCGGCTCTTTCGGGGGTTACGATTGTCTGCGGGGAGAATGTCTGCGGCATTGATCCGGCCCTGGAACTGGACGCCAACAAAAAGGTAAAAAAGGCCCCGGACATGGATCGCCGGATCGAGGCCTACCGGAAATACCACGCCGGTTACGGGGAAATTTTGATCCAGATGAATGTGGAAGACACCAATTTGGGGGTCGCTGAATATATCATCGACAAACACAAAATCGAAACCATCGAACTCAAGTGGGGGCAGGGGGCCAAATGTATCGGCGGGGAAATCAAAGTGGCGTCCCTGGAACGGGCCCTGGAACTCCAGCGGCGGGGTTACATTGTTACCCCGGATCCTTCGGATCCCGTCATCCAGGCGTCGTTTAAATCCGGGGCCATCAAGGAATTTGAACGCCACAGCCGCCTGGGTTTTGTAACCGAAGAGAGCTTTATGCAGGAGGTGGCGCGGCTCCGGGCCCTGGGTTTCAGGCGGATCACCCTCAAGACCGGGGCCTACAGCCTGAAAGAGCTGGCCATGGCGATCAAATACTGCTCCGCCGCAAAGATCGACCTGCTTACCATTGACGGGGCCTCCGGCGGTACGGGCATGAGCCCCTGGCGGATGATGGAAGAATGGGGAATCCCCTCGATCTACCTCCACAGCGCGGCCCAGGAATTCGCCGCGGTTCTGGCCGCCAAAGGGCAGCGGCCCGCGGACATGGCTTTTGCCGGGGGCTTTAGCTCCGAAGACGGGGTCTTCAAGGCCCTGGCTCTGGGAGCTCCCCACGTCAAGGCGGTCTGTATGGGCCGGGCGCTGATGATCCCCGGCATGGTGGGCAAAAATATTGCCCAGTGGATCAAGGACGGGAGCCTTCCCAAAAACATCAGCGAGTACGGCCAGACTCCTGAAGAAATTTTCGTCAACTACGAAAAGGTCAAAGACATTGTGGGGGCCGGGGAAATCAAAAACATTCCCCTGGGAGCCATCGGCATCTACAGCTATGCGGACAAACTCAAGGTCGGTCTCCAGCAGCTTATGGCCGGGGCGCGGCGCTTCAACCTTTCCCTCATGAACCGCCGGGATCTGATGTCCCTGACGGAGGAATGCGCCAAAGTTACGGGGATTCCCTATCTTATGGATTGCTACCGCGAAGAAGCTCTGAAAATACTCAACGGCTAAAACAAAAAACCTAATAACCAACCGGGTTATTGAACGAATTCAGTATTACTGACAGGCCGCCGGAAAGTCCTTTAAGGAAACGCTGATTAACTTGACGCTAATCGCGTTTCCTTTAGGTTTTCCGGCGCTTGTTTTTTAAAAGAGAGGAAAATAAGAATATGCAGGAAAAAGAAGGGGCGATACAAAAAAAATTCGAGCTTTCCGCGGCTGCGATCGTCAAAAATTTACAGAGCAGAAAATTTGATGCCTATTATTGCAGGACCGGGGAGGAAGCGGCGGAAAAAGCGCTGTCCCTGATCCCGGAAAAATCGTCGGTCTCATGGGGCGGGTCCGTCACAATTCATGAAACAGGACTGGTGGAGCGGCTGTATAAAACGGATCTTAAAATAATTGACCGGGACAAGGCAAAAACCGGCGAGGAACGAAACGATATGATGCGCACAGCGTTGTTGTGCGATGTCTTTGTAACCAGCGCCAACGCAATCAGCGAAGACGGCGTTCTGGTCCATATCGACGGCCTGGGGAACCGGGTAGCGGCAATCGCCTTTGGGCCAAAAAGCGTCATCATCATCATTGGCATGAACAAGGTCTGCAAAACCATCGGGGACGCAAGAAACAGGGCGAGGAATTATGCCGCGCCGGTGAACGCCCTCAGAATTTACAAAAACCCGCCGGGAAAAACACCCTGCTCAAATGCCGGAATATGCGGGGACTGCAAATCGGAGGGATGTATCTGTTCCTATATCGTCGAAACAAGGATGTGCAACCCGCCGGGAAGAATAAAAATTATCCTTGTTGGGGAGTCCTTGGGATTTTGACCAGGGATAAAAATATCGGCGTCCTGGCAACGCTGTTGTCCATAATAAGCGTGCAGGGCGGAGCTTCCTTTGCAAAATTTATTTTCCCCCTCCTCGGCTCCACCGGAACCTGCGCCCTGCGGGTATGCCTGGCGGCGGCGCTGCTTTTCGGCATTAACCGGCCCAAAATTTTCGCCCTTTCCGGCAGGGAATGGCTGTATTCGGCG
>JAISBS010000088.1 GCA_031266075.1 Treponema sp. | reverse complement strand
CCAGCCACGCCTTGTCTTCTTCGCTGTACCTTTTCATGCAAACCTCCTGGTTTATTGTTGCCAGAAAGTTTACCCGCGGCTCCTCGGGTTAAAAAGGTGGAAGAGAATTGACGTATACGCTACCGATATCAAATAACAGCCCTTAACGGGCTGCTCCCTCGCGCCGGGCGTGTACTGCCGCTATCCCAGAACAGCCTGCGGCTGCTCTTTCGCGCCGGGGGGTAGCGGAAAAGCCGTAGGCTTTGGAGCTTAAGGGGCGCCCAATAAAGCAGGCGAAATATTGAGCCTGTTTTATAGCCCGGTAACACGGCGCCCCCCTTCGAAAAAGTAAACGCACCCTATAGGGGAGTAGGCCGGGCACTGTCAACAAGCTAAGGATTCATGTTTCTTAATGTGAATTCGGCGAAGAAAAAAAGTCCGCGAATTACGCGAATGAACGCGAATATTGTTTCTTCATTCGCGAAAATTAGCGTCCATTCGTGGACTCGTTTCTTAACTTGTTGACAGTGGTAGGCCGGGACCTTGGCCCGGCCACAGGGGGCGCCCAATACGGCAGGCGAAATATTGAGCCTGTCCAGCGTACAGGTAACACGGCGTCCCCCTAACAACGGTAACACCACCCACTTGGGGGGTAGCGGAAAAGCGTTTTTGCGAAGCAAAAATCTTTGAAGCTTAGGGGGGGCCAGAATAAGGGCGTCCGCACATACAAAAAGTACGGAAAGTGGCCCCCCCGCTTGTTTCTTTATGTGGAGAGGATGGAGCGGCTTGACATGAAAAAAATTACCGGATAGCGTAAAGTATCCTTGTTTGGAGGGCGGCGATGAAACAGCACGTGGTGTCGGCTCTGGTGGAAAACCGGGCGGGAACCCTGAGCCGGGTATCCGGCCTTTTTAGCCGCCGGGGTTTTAACATCGACAGCCTGACGGTCGGCGAGACCGGGGATCCTTCGATTTCCCGGATGACGATTGCGGTAACCGGAGACGACGCGGTGCTTGAGCAGATTATTAAACAGCTGGGAAAGCTCGTGGATGTTCTCGCTGTCCGGGAACTGGACGCTTCCTCCTGTCTGCGCCGGGAAATTCTGCTGGTAAAAATCGGGGCCGGTGAAAAAACCCGGCCCGCGGTTATCGAGATTGCCGGGATATTCCGTTCCCGGATTGTGGACGTTTCCCCCAAAACCATTACTATCGAGGCTACCGGGGCGAAAGAAAAACTCGACGGCCTTCTTCTCCTCCTGCGCCCCTATGGCGTTCTTGAACTTGCCCGTACCGGCCTGGTGGCCCTGGAGCGGGGTTCCCTGGTACTAAGCATTAACTAGCCGGTGATTGCGCGGCGGTTCGGATTTGGCTTTGGCCGTTCCGGGACCCTGCGGACGGTTGCCGGATTCTCAAAAAAACCGCGGGGCATGGTTTCCCGGCGGGATGCGGGAGGCATTATGGCGGGTGAGACGATGGGCGGCGTTCGCCGGATTGTGGTCTTTGACACGACTTTGCGGGACGGCGAACAGTCTCCCGGATGCAGCATGAATTTGCAGGAAAAGCTGGAGGTGGCCCGGCGCCTGGAAAAGCTTGGGGTGGATGTGATCGAGGCGGGTTTCCCCGCTTCGAGCCCCGGCGACCTTGAATCGGTAAAGGCTATTGCGGGGATTGTGAAGGACAGTACGGTGGCGGGCCTCTGCCGCTGCCGGGAAGCGGATATGGATGCGGCGCGGGAAGCGCTGACCCCGGCGGACGATCCCCGGATTCACCTGTTCCTCGCCACTTCTCCTATTCACATGGAATACAAGCTCAAGATGAGCCCGGAACAGGTGCTGGATCAGGCAGCGGCTTCGGTCCGCTACGCGAAAAAATTCTGCGCGGATGTGGAATTTTCCGCGGAAGACGCCTTTCGCAGCGATCCTGATTTTGTCTGCCGGGTCTTCGGCGCGGCTATCCAGGCCGGGGCCCTGACGGTGAATTTTCCCGACACGGTGGGCTACGCCATGCCCGATGAATTCGGCAGCCGGATCCGTTATATTAAAGAGCATACGCCGGGGATGGAAAAGGCCCGGCTTTCGGTTCACTGCCACAACGATCTGGGGCTGGCGGTGGCCAACAGCGTCGCCGCGGTTCGGGCCGGGGCGGATCAGGTGGAGTGTACGGTCAACGGTATTGGCGAGCGGGCGGGGAACGCCTCGCTGGAGGAGATTGTCATGGGGCTGCGGATCCGCCGGGATTATTTCAACGCCGACACCCGGATCGACAGTACCCAGATTTACGCGGCCAGCCGTCTGGTGGCGCAGGTAACGGGGGTAAAGGTTCAGCCCAACAAGGCGATTGTGGGGGAAAACGCCTTTGCCCACGAAGCGGGGATCCACCAGCACGGGGTACTGGTAAAGCGGGAGACCTACGAGATCATGACTCCCGAATCCATCGGGATTCCCAAAAACCGCATGGTGCTGGGAAAACATTCGGGCCGTCATGCTTTTGAAAACCGCCTGCGGGAGTTGGGGCTTTCCGTGGACGATGCGGCGCGGGAACAGATTTTTGCCCAGTTCAAGGAACTGGCGGATAAAAAGAAAACGGTCAGCGACCGGGATATTGAAGCATTGGTGATGGGGGCCGCCGCCGCGGTTCCCGAAACCTGGCATCTGGATCACTGGGCGGTGAACACCGGGTCCGCCCTAGGGGCCACCGGTACGATTCGGCTCCGGCACAAAGACGGCAAATACCGGAAGCTGGTTTCCATGGGGGACGGGCCCATCGACTCGATTTTCAGGGCCATCAACCAGATCGTCGGGAAGGAGCCGGAACTGGAACTGTACGAGATTGGCGCTATCACCGGGGGTTCCGCATCCCAGGGGGAGACCATGGTGAAAATCGCCATGGATGGCCGCCACTGGAATGGCCGGGGGCTTTCCACTGATGTGATCGAATCGTCGATCCGGGCCTATATTTCGGCGATCAACGCGATGGAGTGGGAGCTTGGGAGGGAAGAAGAGAGAAGGCAGGAGTGAGGAGCTATGAGCGGGATTGAGATACTTGATACCACGCTGCGGGACGGAGCACAGGGGGAGGGGATGAACTTCTCGGTGCAGGACAAACTGGCGGTGGTCCGGGCGCTGGACGATTTGGGCATCCACTGGATCGAGGCGGGGAATCCGGGGAGCAACCCCAAGGATACGGAATTTTTCCGGCTGGCGGGGAAGCTCAAACTGAACCATGCCCGGCTCTGCGCCTTCGGGTCTACCCGGAAACCGGGGCTCCGGGCCGCCGGCGATCCGCAGATCCGCGCGCTGCTGGAGGCCAATACCGAAACGGTAACGATCTTCGGAAAAAACTGGGACCTCCATGTCCGCGAAGTGCTGCGGGTTTCCCCGGAAGAAAACCTCGCCATGATTGCCGATACGGCGGCCTTTCTCAAAGCCGAGGGCCGGCTGTTGATCTACGATGCGGAACATTTTTTCGACGGCTGGAAGGCCAATCCCGAATACGCCCTGTCCGCGCTCCGGGCCGCGGCGGAAGCGGGGGCGGACCGGATCGTCCTCTGCGACACCAACGGCGGCAGTTTCCCCGCCGACATTGCCGCCGGAGTTTCCGGGGCGCTTCGCTTGCTCCCCCCGGGCTTTTCGCTGGGTATCCACGCCCACAATGACATGGGACTGGCGGTGGCCAACGCGCTGGAGGCGGTGCAGGCGGGCTGCGGTCATGTGCAGGGGACTTTGGCGGGATTTGGGGAACGCTGTGGCAATACTTGTCTGGCGGCGCTGATTCCCAGCCTGGAACTGAAGCGGGGGTATCGCTGTCTTCCCGAAGGCAGGCTGGCCCTGATTTCCGAAACGACCCGGCGGGTGGCGGAGATTGCCAATATTCCGGTGCCCGGTTCTATGCCCTATGTGGGGGCCAGCGCGTTTTCCCACAAGGGTGGGATGCACACCGACGGCGTGCTGAAACTGAGCCGCTCGTTTGAACATATTGACCCGGCGCTGGTGGGGAATACCCGGCGGCTTTTAATGAGCGAAGTGGGCGGCCGTTCCGTGGTGGCGGAGAAGGCAAAAAAAATCGATCCCGCTTTTACCAAAGACCATCCGCTGGCCGCATCGCTGGCCGCGAAGCTCAAGGCGCTGGAAGCGGAGGGCTGGGCCTTTGAGGGGGCGGACGCGAGTTTCGAGCTCCTGATCCGGCGGGAACTGGGCCGGTACGCGCCCCGGTTCCGCATTGAGGCTTACCGGGTGATGAGCGAACATCCAACGGGGGAAACGATTGCCTGTTCCCACGGCTGGGTGAAGGTGCTGGTGGGGGGCAGGTACGAGATTGCCGCCGCCGAGGGAGACGGTCCGGTGAACGCGCTGGACGGCGCGCTCCGCCGGGCGCTGGTCCGGTTTTACCCGGAACTGGAACGGGTGCGGCTTTCGGATTACAAAGTCCGGGTGATTGACGGCGTCGCCGCCACCGCCGCCCGGGTCCGGGTGTTGATCGAATCCACCGACGGGGTAAACGCCTGGAGTACGGTGGGGGTCTCCGCGGACATTATCGACGCGAGCCGGGCCGCGCTGGTGGACGCTATCGAATACAAACTGGGCTTTTTCCAAAACCCTGCGGATTTGGAAAAAGCCCGGATGCCTGGCGGCAGTGAACAGGGAGCCTGAGGAGGCGGAGATGAATTGTTCGGTTGCGGTAATTCCGGGCGACGGGATTGGGCCCGAGGTTATTGGGCAGGCGGTGGAGGTTCTGGACGCGCTGGGGGATAAATTCGGCCATGTGTTCCACTACGCGGAACTGCCGGCGGGGGGGCGGGCCATTGACGCGGCGGGGACGCCCCTGCCCCCCGAAACGCTGGAGGCGGTAAAACAATGCCACGCCCTGCTGCTGGGGGCGCTGGGGGGGCCCCAATGGGACGGGCTGCCGGGGCATCTGCGGCCCGAGCGGGGGCTTTTGGATCTTCGTTCCGGCCTGGGGGTCTTTGTGAACCTGCGGCCCGCGGCCCTGCTGCCCCAGCTTGCCGCCGCCTGTCCCCTGAAGGATGAAGTCCTTGCCGCGGGCAGCGCGGACGGCAAACCGGGCTTTGACCTGCTGATTGTCCGGGAATTGACGGGGGGCATTTATTTTGGCGACCGGGGCCGGAGCGAAGACGGCGCTTCGGCCTTTGACACCGAACGCTATTCCCGGCTGGAGATTGAACGGGTCCTCCGGGCGGGTTATGCCGCCGCCGCGGGCCGCCGGAAAAAACTCTGCGTGGTGGACAAGGCCAATGTGCTTGAATCTTCCCGGCTCTGGCGGGAAGCGGCGGCGGAGATCGCCAAAGAACACCCGGATATTGAAACCTCGTTTCTGTATGTGGACAACTGCGCCATGCAGCTGATCCGGGCCCCCGGCCAGTTTGATGTCATCGTTACCTCCAATATGTTCGGGGATATTTTGTCCGACGAAGCGTCGGTGCTGACCGGCTCTATCGGGATGCTGCCTTCGGCAAGCTTGGCGGGGATCCCCACGGGGGCCGGAAAGCGCCGCGGGGCCGGCGGGAGCGCCGGCGCGGAGCCGGTGATGGGTATCTACGAGCCGATCCACGGCTCCGCGCCGGATCTTACCGGAACGGACAGGGCCAACCCCCTGGCGGCGATTCTTTCCGCGGCGATGATGCTCCGTTATTCCTTCGACCTTGAACCGGAGGCCGCCGCGCTGGAGGCTGCGGTGCGGGCCGCGCTGGACGCGGGGTTCCGGACTCCCGACATTGCCGGCCACAGCGGCGGGCCCGAACAGATCGTGGGCACAGGGGAAATGGGGGCCGCGGTGCTGAAGGCCCTGGAGACGGGGGAATAAGATGCGTTGCAGCGGCGCCCGTATTTTGGTGGAGGCCCTTATCGAACAGGGGGTGGATACGGTTTTCGGCTATCCGGGGGCGGCGGTTCTCTACATATACGACGAACTGTTCCGGCAGCGCCGCCGGATTCGCCATATTCTGGTGAGCCATGAACAACACGCCGCCCACGCCGCCGACGGCTACGCCCGGTCTTCGGGCAGAACCGGCGTTTGTATTGCCACCTCCGGGCCGGGGGCCACGAATCTGGTTACGGGAATCGCGGCGGCTTACATGGATTCCGTCCCGCTGGTGGCCATTACCGGTAACACGGCCACGCCGTTCCTCGGAAAGGACAGTTTTCAGGAGGTAGATATTGCGGGGATCACCATGCCGGTGGTGAAGCACAACTGGATTGTCAAGGATGTGAACGAGGTCGCGGAGACGGTCCGGGAAGCCTTTATCGTTGCCGCTTCGGGGCGGCCCGGCCCGGTGCTGATCGATATTCCCAAGGATGTGATGGCTGCGCCGGGGGAATACCGGCCCGGCTCTCCGGTCCGGGGAGATCGGGCCCGGCGGCTGCTGGAACGGAACGGGCGGCAGACCTTTGACGATGCGGACATTCGCCGGGCCGCGGATATGCTGCTCAATGCCCGGCGGCCCGTTTTGTATGCGGGCGGCGGGGTGATCAGTTCCGGGGCTGCGGATGAATTGCGGCAGCTAGCCGAACAGCTGAACGCCCCGGTAGTTATGAGCCTTATGGGAATTGGGGCCTTCCCCTCCGGCCACCGGCTCTGTACGGGACTGGTAGGGATGCACGGCTCCACGGCTTCCAACAAGGCGGTTCAGAAAGCGGATCTGCTGGCGGCCCTGGGCGCCCGTTTTTCCGACCGGGTAACGAGCCGGGCGGATTGTTTTGCTCCGGGGGCGAAAATTCTCCATATTGATATTGATCCCGCGGAGATCAACAAAAACGTCCGTGCCCACGCGGCGGTTCAGGGCGACGTAAAGGCCGTCCTCGCCCGGCTTATGGCGGCGCTCCCCCAAAAAACGGAGACCCAGTGGAACGGGGAGATCGACCGGTGGAAAACCATGAGCCCCAAAGACCATCACCGGAAGACCGCCCTGCATCCCCGGTTTGTGATTCAGGAAACCGCCCGGCGCCTGGGGGACGAGGCCCTTGTGGCGACCGATGTGGGCCAGCACCAGATCTGGGCCGCCCAGTTTTACCCCTTTACCCGGCCCCGGTCTTTTCTCAGTTCCGGCGGACTGGGAGCCATGGGGTTCGGCCTTGGCGCCGCGGCGGGGGCGAAGATCGCCAATCCCGGCCGTCCGGTGGCGCTTTTTACCGGGGACGGCAGTTTCAGGATGAACAGCGGGGAACTGGCGACGCTGGTAACATACCGCCTTCCCGTCCTTGTCATCATTTTTAACAACCGGACGCTGGGGATGGTGCGGCAATGGCAGAACTTTTTTTTCGCAGGCCGTTATTCGGAAACCGGTCTGGAGGAAAGGCCGCCGGATTTTGTCAAACTGGCCGAAGCCTACGGCGTTTTTGGCTGCCGCGCCGGGGATGAGGCCGCCTTTGCCGCAGCCCTTGACCACAGCCTGGGTGAAATCGCCGGGGGCCGGCCCGCCCTCATCGAAGCGGTTATCGATACGGACGAGCGGGTTCTTCCCATGACGCCCGGCGGCAGGCCCGTGGACGAACAAATTTCCTAGGAGCCTGTTGACCTGGAGATTGGACTTGTTCAATAACTCGGTTGGTTATCGCGGACTAAAGTCCGACACAAGTCTCGCAAGAAACCCTGCGGGTTTCAATGCTCCGCATTTTTGCTTCTTTATAAGTGGAAGTTGTTCAAAAACTGAAGTTTTTAAACAACTCTATTTTATGCGCGAAGCGCAACAAACCGCGAGGAGTTTTTGGTGAAACCTGTTTCCGAAATGAGCCCCGCCGAAGCCGCGGGCGTCCGCTACATCCTCATGGACATTGACGACACTATCACCAGCGGGGGAAAGCTTTTGGCCGCGTCATATACCGCCCTGTGGAAACTGAAAGCCGCAGGGCTCCGGGTGATCCCCGTTACCGGGCGGCCCGCGGGCTGGTGCGACCTTATCGCCCGGGAATGGCCCGTGGACGGCGTGGTAGGGGAAAACGGCGCGCTGGTTTTTTGGGAGGCCTTTGACGGGGACGGGCCCGCCGGGGAAGATCATTCCGCGGAACGCCGCCCCCGGCTCCGGGCGGAGTACCATCCCGGCGCGGTGCGGAACGATCACCCGGCGCTCCGGCGGATCCGGGAACGGGCCTTTGCCGAATTCCCGCTCCTCCGGGAGGCAAAGGATCAGTTCGCCCGGCTGTTTGATCTCGCCCTGGACTTTGCCGAGGAGGATCCGGTACTGCCCCTCGGCGCCGCGGAACGGGTCAGGGAAATTGCGCTTGAAGAAGGGGCCAGGGCCAGGGTCTCATCAATTCATGTGAATATCTGGATGGGGGACTACGATAAACTTTCCATGACGGAACATTTTTTGCAAAGCCGTTTTTGCTGGCAGCCGGGGGCCGGAGACCGGGAAGTAGTTTTTGTGGGAGACTCGCCCAACGACGAACCCATGTTCGCCCGCTTTCCCCTGTCCTGCGCGGTGGCGAACATCCGCCGCTATGAAGGGCTCATCCGGCATTATCCTGCTTTTGTCGCCGAAAAGGAATGTGCCGAAGGCTTCGCCGAAATCGCCGCTTCGGTTTTGGACAAAATCCCCCGGTAGCGGCGGGCAGCCCCCCGCGGATCATGTCGCATTTTTTCGTAACCCAACAACCGATGTTTCATTGTTCCAAATGATCTGCTTCTGAAGGGGGGGGCCGGTTTCCGTACTTTTTTTGTGTGCGGATGCCGTTATTCTGGCCCCCCCTAAGCTCCAAAGGTTTTTGCTTTGCAAAAACGCTTTTCCGCTACCCCCCAAGAGGGTGTTATTACCGTTGTTAGGGGGGCGCCGTGTTACCGGACTATAAAACAGGCTCAATGTTTCGCCTGCCGTATTGGGCGCCCCCAGCGCGAAAAAGCAGCCGCAGGCTGTTATTTAATAATGGTAACACACGCTCGGCGCACACCAGCAGTAGCGCATAAACAGCGGTAGACCGGCTTTAGCCGGGCGTACGCGCCGGCGCTCCAAAGGTTTTTGCTTCACAAAAACGCTTTTCCGCTACCCCTCTATGAGGTGCTTGTACTTTCGGCTTTTCTTCTGGTTGTATGCGCCAGTGTACAAGAGCAGCCCGTTAAGGGCTGACAAAAATCCCCCGGTAGCGGCTGGCAGCCCCCCGCAAATCATGTCGCATATTTTTTCTCGTGGCCCAATAGCCGGTGTTTTATTGCTCCAAATTATTTGCGGGGGGGACTGCCCACCGCTATCGGTGCATACGCCCGGCTAAAGCCGGTCTACTGTTGTCTCATGCGTTAAACGTTACTATGCACCGGGCGTATGTTACCGGTATTTTAAGACAGCCTGCGGCTGCTCTTGTTCGCCAGGGCCTTGTCTTGGGAAGAAGGAAGAGGCAATGTGGGACGTAGACAAAAAATTTGTAGTCTATTATAATTTTGTTGATAATATTCCGATCTGGGCCTGCCGGCCCCGTAGGGGAGCCTGATGTATTGTTTGGCGGCTGATAAAAGATTTTTTACCACAAAATTTCCTGAAACTGTCACACTTGGCATAGTTCTTGCTCTCTCTCTCTCTCTCTCTCTCTCTCTCTCTCTCTCTCTCTCTCTCTCTCTCTCTCTCTCTCTCTCTCTCTATAAAACACACCGCCAACTATTAAACGGGTATCCACGCAG
>JAISBS010000054.1 GCA_031266075.1 Treponema sp. | reverse complement strand
CCAGTTGGATCTATTCAAAGATAAGTAACAAAGATAACCGCCTTTAGGCGGTTCCAAAACAAACCGCTTTGAGCGGTTCACAAAACAAGCCCCCGGCTTTGCCGGGGGTATCTGACTTTGATGCTAAAGACTCGGCGTTGTTCTCCGCCTTCTTCTCAATCTTCCCGGTCGTGTCGCCGAGGTTCTCAAGGCCGTCGGCCAGATTTCCGAACTGGTTATACGCAAATATGGCGTCCATGGCCGCTCCGCTAAACACGGTGGAAAGCCTGTCAAAATTACCGGTATCTTCATCGGTGGCGGCGATCTCTTTCAGGATGTCCGCCAGGTCGCGGAAGTCCCCGATGCCGCCTTCCCGAACATTGATCCCCATGTTCCAGAGCAGTTCCTGTTTTCGCGGATCCGCCAGTTCGTTGACAATGGCGTTGTACGCGGAAACGGCGCGGGCGGAACTCTTCGTTCCAGCTCCCAAAATATTCATGGCCGTGAAAAGTTCCGTGGCGTTCATGGCGGATTTACCCAGCAGGGTATTGGTCGCCTCAAGGCCGGAAAAAGATTTGGTAAAATCCGAAAGGCTGAACTGGTTATGTAATGTATCCCCGATGACCGATATGTCATCCAGGGACTTCATGATTTCGTCCCCGCTCATCCCCCGCTTGAAGGATTCGATGAAAAAAGCGGCCGCCTCCCCGCCGCTGACGCCGGTGGCTTTCATCACAAGCCCTATGTTGCGGAGATTATCCTCTATCACGCCGGCGTCGAAGTTTTTGCCGGCAAGGGTTTCCATGGCCTCAAGCAGGGAATCGGTTCCCATCTTGATGGCGGGATCCTGGGCCGCTTCATACAGGCGGCGTTTAAGCTCATTGGTTTTATCGGCGGCAAGACCCAGGCCCGTCCCGATGCGGACCATCCGTTCATCAAGGTCGATGTAGGTTTTAACCGCCGCCCCGACACCGATGGTAACACCAAGCGTACCAAGGGTACCGGCAAGGCCGGAGAAGGCTTTATTAACCTTATCGACGGCGGCCAGCGCGGTACTGCCGAAATCTTTGGTCGCCGTCCCCGCGCCTTTTATCCCCTGGGAATACTGGTCTTTTAACGAGAGGCGTACCCCCGCCTTGATGTCGTCGGTCATCAGTCAATGCCCCGCATGGATTTAAAGGTTTTAATGGCGATCTCATGCCAGCTTTTAAGCTCGGGCCAGTTAAAGTTCATCACGGTTTCGTATCCTATGGCCGGCATGAGCATCATCAGTTCCCCGGCTATGCGGCGGACGTCCCGGAGGAACTCGGCGGCGGTGTAGCCGCCGTCGTAGGGTTTTCCGGCCGTTCCCCGTTTTGTTTAAACAGGTTGATGCGTCCGCAAAACCGCTGATAGGTCCGGTCGGCGACAAGCACCGCGTTGGCCCAGTCTTCCGGCACCAGCCGGTGTATCACGGTTTCAGGCTCGCCGGTCAGGGAGGAGATGAGACAGGCAGTAAACGGGATAGTGCCTTCCGGATATCTGGTTCCCGCCTGAAGAAGATCTTTAACCACCGGGGGATTAAAGAGGAGTTGTGTTACCCGGTGTTCCCCTACCGTAACCGGCGCGTACAGTTCTACCGTTTCAGATGCAAAGGGATCTATCATACAATCTCCTTACGCCAGCTTTTCGCTTTTGGCGCTGTTATAGGTTACCTTGAGTTCCCCGGTTTCCAGTGACACCGCCTCGGTGACCCAGGCCCGGGACATCATGTGCTGGCCGCCCCCGGCAAGGAAAATCGTTAAGGTATCGTTGCTGATGGTTTTGAAGTCCGACGGGTCCAGGGACGCGTTGAGAGTGAGTGTCAGAACCGCCGCGGTGGGGGTTTCCGTGTAGCCGATGTTTTCGGCCACCTCCGCTTCCTGGGTTTCCCGTTTGAAAGAACCGGGGGTAAACGAGTTTCCCCCCACCTTGAGGGGCAGTTCCCCCAGTACGGAGGAAATGACCTGGCGGATTTTTTTTAATTCCATAAATAACTCCTATATTCGGCGGCGTGAGCCGCCATGTCCAACCGAACAGTAACGCGCAGCGTTACTGATGGCTCCTTGAAAATCCGCTTTAACGGATTTTATTTAAACTGCAGGAGGCCTGAACCGATGAGGAACTGGCCTATCAGTACCGGCTGGTGCTGGTACTGCAGGCGGGTCTTGCTCCCCGCCATGATCTCCACCAGGATGGACGCCTTGTAGGCTTCAAAATCCTGGCACCACTGTTTTTCCTGAATGAATACGGACAGGTACAGGTCGGCCAGGAAGGAACGGAATACGCCGGGGGTCATCACCCGGGAACCGGCGCCGAAGTTTTCTTCCGTGGCCGCCAGCTTCCAGGTCTTGTACCGCTTCTTCGCCTCCGCGTTGATGTAGGTCCTCACCGCGTCAACGGTTTCGGTAACCTGCACGTCCAGGTAGCTTGTGTCCCGGCCGCCGTCTGAGTTTTCGGTGTAACTGGTGACGAGGCGCTCGATGAGTACCTTCCCCACGGGGTCAAGCCGCCAGGTGGCGATCCCGGCTTCCAGCAGTTTCTGCCGGGTGTCGAAATCGAGTTCCGCATCGGCGGTGAGGCCGTCCACCTGGATGTCGTAGGTGTTGGCCGCGGGGTCATCGGCCAGGCGGCGGATGGCGGGGGCGGCGAACCGGGCGGCCCATTCCCCGGGAAGCTGGGCGTTCTCCAGCCGGGGGATGAGCACGATGTGGGGAGAGTTTACCGTTTCCGCCTGGGCGATGAGGGATCCTTCTTCGGTGGCGCTGCCCACCTGGCCGGACAGGGCGATAAAGGCCCGGCCCCCGATCTGCCGGAGGGCGCTGTAGCGGCTTTCCGTTTCCGCGTCCAGGGCCGCGATATTCGCGGGGTCGTCAAAATCGGACAGGAAATAGTGGTACCGCACTCCCCCGAGGCTGGGGAACAGGAGGGCCAGATTCCCAACGCCGGTTCCGGCGGTTACCGCGCCCGGGATAATGGTGATGCCTGAGACGGCGGTGGACAGGGAAACGGTATTCTGGTTTCCCCAGGTTCCCTTTACTAGGGAAGACACGGTAACCACGCCTTCATCGGCCGCGGCCTCGACCGGGAGGTTTGTCTCGCTGTTGATCCGGGCCACGATGGCCGCGGCGATTTCCCCGGCTGTCGCCCCGGCGCCGACCGCGGCGGCAAGCGTGGCGCCGTTGACGGTGATGGACACCGCTCCTTCACCGGCGGCACTTGCCGTTACGGTAAAGGATTTCCGCCATTTCGTTCCACCCTCCGGTTCGGCCACGGGCAGAATCCAGCATTCCTCGGTTTTATTGATGTCAAGGAAGGCCCCGGCCATAACGGCGGCGGGACTGCCGTACCCGCAGAGCTCCGCGGCTTTGGACGCGGTCAGTACCTGGACGGGCTTTCCGGCAGGCGCCGGGGCCGAAGCGGTTTTATACGCCATGATGAGGACTTTCTTAATGTCCCCCTGGGCGCCCGCCAGTGAATTGTCAATCTCTTCGTATTGTCCGGGAACCAGCAGGTTAGCCGGGATTTGAGTCAGTGCTATGGGCATTGTCCACCTCCAAATGAACTTCGTCGTGTATGTTCTGCCGATCAATAATTGTGTCGGCGTCATAGCCTTCAAACCAGTCAAGATCTTCGGGGAGGGGGATGCCGCCGTCATCCGACACGGCCCGTACCTGCCATCTCCACTTTACCGCCCACAGGGTGATGTTGATCCTGTCCGTGGAAGAGGAGTACAGGCACTCCGCTTCTATTTCCCTCCCCCCGTCTATGCTCCACGCGGCGTCCATGTTCCGTATAACCGGGATGAGCGCCGACACGAGTTTTAAGGCCCCGTCGTAGAGGGTGTCCCTGTTGTTCGCCCGGTACAAAACCCAGTTTACCAAGGTACAAAAGGACTCGTCGTTTACGTCCCGCTCGGATATCCGCATGAGGGAGGTGAGAATCGCCGGGGTCTGGGTAGCCAGGCGGCGGATTTCTTCCTCGTTGAAGTTCCCCGGGTGGGCGGAGATATGGATCTCTTTGTGCCCGGCGAAGCGGCTTTTAATCTGTGCCACGGCGCTGTCCCGGACATCCAGATAAGTCACGCTCATGTGAACCGCCTCGCGATAAACCGTTGGGTGAGGGAGGCGATATCAGCGGCGTTCTGGCTTGAAACCCCCAGGTAGGCCCGGGCGGCGATATTTTTTTCCGGCCAGCCAAACTGATGAACCGCCGCGTATTCCGCAACGGCCCCCTCCAGGACCGACCAGGAGCCGCCGACTTCACTGGTGACGCTGTCCACAAGCCCTCCTTCACGATACAGCGGCGGTTTTGCTTTCGGAAACTTTCGGTCGTAATACTTCCGGGTTTTCTCGGCTATGTCTTTCCAGGGATTCCCCTGCGGATCTTTCTTTTCCGTACCGGTAAGCCGTTCCTGAGTTTGGCCTTCCAGTTCAACGCCGATATCCGTCAACAGCTGGATCCGGTCCTGGGGGCCGAGACTGACCCCGTTCAGAATCCGGGCCAGGCCCTCAACCTCGCTGAGGTTCAGTTCTATCGCCGCGCCTGACATCAGAGGGGCCCGTCCTTTTTGAAGTACCGGCGGTCGTCTATCCCTTCATCCTCGGAGGGCTCGACAATACTTGCCTCCTGGAGATCCGGGCCGGAAAGGCCGCCCTGATACTCCCGGTCTATTTTGTCCAGGAGCTTCATGTTGGCGGCGTAACGGTCCCGGTCATCCTCGTGGGAACTGACCCGGTCGGTGAGGCGGTACAGGGCCGTATCGGTGCAGATGCCAGTGAGGGCGTCGGCGAACCGGGGCGGAACCGGCCGGGCCACTTCCCCGGCCTCGTCAAGGAGCCAGGGGAGATGCGCCACGATGATCCCGGTGGCTTCCTGTAAGGCCAGGGTGATCCGGGGAAGGTCGAGTTCCCTCTCCCCGTTCATGGGCAGGGTATCGGCGGGGAGCCGGGCTTCCAGTTCCGCCGCCGTCATGAGCGCGGTCATGGTGTACCCGGCCCCGAAACGCTTTGAAACTCAACCCAGGTATCGGCCTGCAGCGCCGCGCGCTGTTCCGCCGTGACCCCGTAAGGCTTCCACTGTTTAGTCAGCAGCAGCCCCGCCCGGCGGTACAGGGGATAGGGGCTTTTATGCCGCAGGGTAACCGGGAAGATCTCCTGTGTGGCCGGGGTGTTTTTCGGGGGAGTATCGTTCTTTTGGGGATTCCATCCCGCCTCTTTCAATTTTTTGTACGCGGCTCCGGTTTTGATCCCCAGCTTCCCGGCCAGTTCCGCCACTATGGCCGCCTGGTCTTTCCGTTCGGCCTCGTTCAGCCGTGTGATCCATTCATCCAGGGGAATTTCTCCCGGAGGAACACCGCCGCCTCCGGCCCCGTCGGGGGCCCACAACAGCAGGGGCGGTAAATGGTTATACAGACGTTTCATGGTTCCTCCTTATGCCGCTTGCGCCCGGGTTACCGTGACGGTGTACGTTTTGACCGTACCGTTCTGGGCGGTCACGGTGACGGCAATGACGTTGGCTCCTGCCGCAAGGGATTGGGAGACACCGTTATTGGCACTTACTTCGGCCCCGCCTTCCGCCGGGGTTCCGGTGACGGTGATAGCGGACACACCGTTGGCCACGTTGACCGTATAAGAGGTTACGGCGGGATTAAAGGCGGGGGACAGGGTTCCCGCATTTACCGTCAGGGCCTTGAGGCTTGCGTTACTGCTGATCCAGTCAACCACCAGAAGCTCCGCCGTGTGGTAGTTGGGGTTGGAACTGCCGCCGTGATAAAACTGCATCTCCAAAAGCGCCCGTCCCGCGGCCTCGTTGGACGGGTCTACCACCAGGTGCGTGGGCCTCATGCCGAGGGGGGCGCCGCCGTCCCGCCGGAAGCTCCGCATCGCCAGCCGGGCCGCATTATAGCTGTCCGGGTCAAGGTCCTGCCGGGACGCCACCGCCTGCTGCCACAGCCCGTAGCCGAAATTCCCCCGGTACCGGATACCGTAGAGATACTTGTCCCGCATAAACACCGCGTCGTTTTTCGGGTCGGTGATCTCGTCAATTTCAGGGGCGCTCCGCTGCTGGAGAATGAAGGGACGCAAGGGCCCGGCCAGGGAAAGCAGAAACCAGGACTTTCCGGCAGCGCCTGCGCTTCCCACGATGTTTGATACCGCCTTCGGATCGCCGGTACCGTCCGTGTTCGGGTAGACCGGGTGCTCCGTATCAAAGAAGGGCTGGCCGTCGTAACAGAGCGCGTTGAACCCGTCCGCCATGAGATCGGCAACGGACTGGTCAAAGAAGCGCTCGATCTCGAAAGCCATGTGCGCCGCCCGGGACCGGTAGATGCCCAGGTTATCATCCTCGATATGGGTCCGTTCGACCTCCAGGGTTGACTCAAACTTCTTGTTCACAATCGCGTAGGCGCTTTCGGAGATGTCCCTGACAATCCGCTCTCCGACCCATTCCCGCATCTGGGGGAACTGTCCCAGCCACCCGTAGGTGTTGCTGTTGGTGCTGCTGGGGATGATGGTCGCCAGTATTCTGTAGATTGAGTTGGCTCCCAGGGCCGCCATGTGAGCGGCGAACTCCCCCCGCACCATGGTGCGAAGAGCCTGTAAGGTTTCGGTGGTTATAATCACTTTGCACCCTCCTTTAGTTTTTTCCATTCTTCTTCCGTGTACCCGGCCGCTTTTGCGGCGGCCTGTTCGGCGGCGTTCAGGGACGTCCGGGTTCCCGGAGGCGTCCCGCCGGGCGCCTGGGTTCCCTCGCCGATGATCACGGGAGTGGCGGCGACGATTTTTTTGAAACTGTCCAGCCCCGCCTGAGTAGAACAGAGACTGAGATATTCCGCCTTACTGGCGGGGGCGATCTTCCGGTCTTTGACGGCTTGTTCCACCGCGGCTTCCGCCTCGGTTTTAAGCCGTGCCGCGTTGAGGTCTGCCAGCTGTTGTTCTGCCGAGGTTGCCCTGGCCTCCATAGCGGCAAGGTCGGCCCGGGGAGCGTAGGCCGTCAAGTCCACCGTTTGGGTCTTGGCCGAATTGAGGCTGGTGTTTCCCTTGAGGGTTGCAATCACGGCAAGCGCCTCATTCTCCGTTGCGGCCTCAGGTAAGCCGAGGGCCGCAAAAATTGTATTCATATTCTTCTCCTTTGCCGGGACTGCCGGCGGCGCCGCTTCCGGCGTTTGGGAATTTAACGACTTGATGTCGAGGTTCGGACTGTTGGAAAGAGCCGCCCGAAGCAGAGCGGTAACTTCTCCGTTTTCGCTGTGGAGGATCACCGGAGAGATATAGCGGTACTCCAGATTAGCCACCGCTTCGGCTCCCCGCTTCGTCCATTCCACATCGGCCCAAATCGAACCGTTGGGTTCGGCGGCAACGTTGGAGAACCAGCCGAAGGCAGGAGAGGCTTCCCCTTTGGGGGCCTTGTGATCCACCGCGTGGTTTTCGTCGATGGAGTGGTTGGGAAGCCAGGCGTTGGACGCGGCGGCCACCGCTCCGCTGTCTTTCATGATCCACTTCCGTCCGTCCCGGCCTGCGATATTCGGGCCGGGAGGCAGGAGCTGGATGCGTGTGGGAATTTCCCCCTGTTTATTTTCCAGGGGTAAAAAAAGACTGTCGCTTTCCATACCGACAGCCTAAAGCCTTACAGGAGTAAAATTGATATAATCGGGATTATTATTTTTACATTAATTTTCTTCAAACTGGAATTGTCCCTGCGCCTTGCTGTCCTGGTATTCGTGATAGAATTCATAAACCGCGTTAAAGCTTATGTCGTATTCCCGGCAGAGATCCCCGAGGGTTGCGCCGGTCCCGTCATACTTTTCGTAGATTTCCTTAATAATCAGGTAATGGAACGCGGTCTCTTCCTTGGGGATATAGATCTGATACCCGCCGTACAGGGCCATGAGTTTTTTAAGCATCAGCTCCGCGGCGGGGTCTCCCGCGGCGTCCCGGAGAACGCCGTGCAGATCTTCCGTGGTTTTCCCGGCGGTTTTGTGCACGGGGATATAGAGGTACTGGCCGCCGAAGTAGCGGCAGACTTCCCGGATGGCCTTGACGGCGGTCTCCCGGTCTACGACCGCGGCGCAGCCGTCGATCATGTCGGCCGCGACGGTACGGCCTTTTCTCCTCACGGCGTTTCTCCCGGTATGCCACCCGGGTCATGGCCGGCTTTGGCCGTCATGTCCCGGAGCGCCAGGATTACTTTCTGTGCGGTCTGTACCGTAAGAAACCGGAGTGATTTAACTCCGGCGATGCGATACACAAAGGCCCGGAGTGCCTCATCGCTTTTATTCCGGGCGCATGTTTCCCACATTCCCTTGATGTACTCAAGCTGCGCGGTACTCGCCGCGCCCTGCTCCACGGCCTGTACCCGGCGCGGGGTGTGGGGGAACCCGTTCCGCCGCATGGCCCGGAGTACCGCCGCAAGCTGCCGTTCGGTCAGACTTGAGCAGGAGCGCTTGCCGGTGACGCCCTCAAGAAAAGCCCGGTACGCGTCCTCGGTAAGGCCCATCTTTGCCTTGCCGATGTGGATGATCTGAATGAGCTTGTTACGCCTTTGTTCCGTTGTCAGTGATCCCATTTTAATTCCCCTGTAAAGGCCAGCCGCACGTGAGGCTGGGGGCGTTAGGTACGCTTTCCGTCATAAGCCTGTTCATGCGTTTTTGTCGCGTTCCAGCGGGTGTTTTTTCATTTCCGAGTTTGCGGCATTGGATAAAAAGCTTTGCATCACAAGCCCTTTTGTCTGGACGTAGGTTTCTACTTCCTGCCAGTTTTTGAGCCGCACAATATACGTTTTGGCCTCATCGTTACGTGCGTATATTGAAAACAGGGTACAGAGTTGTATCCGCATAAAAACATTTGGCGTTACGCCGAGCTTTTCCGCTTCACGTTTTATTCCGTCCATGATGGTATCCGGCAGTGTGATTTGCGTTTGGATCATTTTGTTCCCCTCCTTTTCTTTAAAGGGAATTAACCACTTCGGCGTCTACCAGTCCCGCGCCGAGTTCCGCCGCCGTATTCATCGCCCTGCGGCACCAGTTGTTGATGAGCAGAGGATAGGCCACCGAGTAGACGACGCCGTTGCGGGTCTGCCGCCGCAGTTTCGCGGCCAGCGCCTCGCAGCCTCCGTCGTCAATCACTTTCTTCCGGTCTTTATCGAGCCGCCCGAATTTAATATCCAGGTAGGCGGCGACATCCGCGCCGGTTCCCAGGGGCGCAAGTTCCAGCACCTCCATGCGCCGGATCACTTCCCTCGCCTCCCAGTTTTTTGATTCGTCCAGTTTTGATTTAAGTTCGACTTGTCCTACCAGCACGATGGACAGCAGTTTCTT
>JAISBS010000052.1 GCA_031266075.1 Treponema sp. | reverse complement strand
CAAAAAGTCGAGGCATGTTATTCTATCGGCTTCTGGAAAACGCCGTTCAAATAGAACCGGTCACGTATAAAAATATCGTCAGGAAATAAAGTTACCTGCGTCAAGTGAATACCCATGTAGAGATATTGTAAATCGGGGTTTACGGCGCATAACAGGGTTCCCTTGTTTCCGGTAACTCTTTCATAAGTCATCTCCAACAAAGCAAAAAAACACGGAAACCGGCCCTCTCCCAACTACCGCCTACTTGCCGGCTCCTCCGTCAGCTTCCGGGGCAAGGCCGATGCCAAGACAGCTCGCCACCGCCCGTTCCCTGCCGGGGATGCCGCCGTGGATGGGGATGTTTACTGGCCGCACCTTGCCGTCCGGGAAGCGGAGGGCCATGGCCGTGGAGCCGCCGCCGTCAAGGTTGAGCCCCCCGGCGGCCCCCAACTGTCTGAGGATGATCGCTGTTTCCGCTTCGGTGGCGCCGGCGCTTCCGGGCCGCCGTCCGTCGATAGCCAGCAGGTAAAGGTAGCGCCCGTCCGCCGAGAGCCCTGCGGCGCTCCGGGGATAACGGGGGTTGGACGAGCCCGCGGCCAGCCGCAGCGCCCGTTCGCTCAGGCGGCCATCCGCCAGAAGCAGGTGGAAGCCCCCCACGGCGTTTTCGATTGTTTCCATGCCGCCCAGTTCCCCCTGGCCGCGGATCGCCGCGCCGCCGCCGGCATAAAAAACCAGGGCCCCGTAACGCGGATTCGGAGGGAAACGCAGCATCCCTTCGGCGATGATGAGCCCGGCAACAGTGAGGGGCTCCCCTTCCCTGCCGGAAACCAGGTCAAAAGGAGCGGCGTTAATCCCCGCCAATAGCCCGTAGCGGCGGACAAAACTGCTGACCCGGATGCCGGGAACCGTCCCCCCGGCATTGTCCGGCGCGGAAGCAGCATAGACCACAATCCGCAGGGCCGGTTCATGCAGGTCTACCCGAAGGGCCCGGAATTCCAGCCGGGGCCTGGCGGTTTTGCCGGCGAAATAATCCAGCCCCCGGACCAGATGATCCGCAAAGGGCTGCCACCGGGGCCGGACGCTCTCCGGGGCCGGGGCTTTGGGAATTCCCCCTTCGGGGGCTGTATTGACGGGTGAAAGGGTGGCGCAGGAAGCAAGGGGGACAAGAACAGTCAGAACCAAAACCGCTGTCCGGCCCGGAAAAAATTTCATATCCCCCCTGTATGCCTTGCAACGTTCAGGGAACTTCCGGAAACCCCGGCTGGGTTTCCGGAAGTTCCGGGATACGAAACCGGCGCTGTCCGAAAAGTTTGAAAAACTTATTCGGACAGCTTCCTTAATGCGGCATTTGCATACCGTTTCAACGAAACAGGAGCAAACGCATCGGACTAAAAGTCCGCGGGGTGTCCGGGAAGTAACCTCGAACCGAAGGTTCGCACTTCCTGGACACCCTCAGGTTCCCTTAATATTCCGGGCGTCCCTTGCGGGATTTTTTCATCAGTTTCCGCTGGATACTTTTCTTTTTCCTGTTGAGGATTGTAGAGGGCTTTTCGTAATATTCCCGTTTTTTAAATTCCCGAATGACGCCTTCTTTTTCCACCATTCGCTTGAACCGTTTGATGGCTTTTTCCAGCATCTCGTTGTCATCAACGATAATATGGGCCAAAAATACTCACCTCCTTTCCACAGGGGTTAAAATTAAGGGGAAGAAAACGGCAGCTTTAGTTACGACGACAACGTTGTTGCTACGGCCGCTTTCGCTGCTATAGCCCCGTTACTGCTTCTGAAAACTGAAGTTTTCAGAGCTTCCCTTATTTGAACTTGTTCCAAAACCCGGCTGGTTTTCGGCAAGCTCATTTAGTTTAGCAAAAATCGCCGTTTTGTCAAGGAGGGGGCGGGTCAGACAGGCGTCGGGGTCGGTGTTCTCCCCGGATACCCGGATTTCCCAGTGGAGATGGGGGCCGGTGGCAAGTCCGGTGGCCCCCGATTTGCCCAGCAGGGTTCCGGCGGCGGCCATATCCCCCTCGCTGACGGTGATGCTGTCCAGGTGGTAGTAAATTGAATACACCCCCGGCAAATGTTCAAGGACAACCGAATTACCGGTAACGATCCGGTTCCGGGCGAGGACCACTTTCCCCGGCCCGCAGGCGCTTACCGGGGTTCCCGTGGGGATTCCGTAGTCCACCCCGGCGTGAATGGAGCTGTCCTGTTTACCGTTGGCATATTTGAAAATCCGGCGGTCGCCAAAAAAGCTGGTCCGCCGGGTGGAGGCCACCGGAGGCGTAAAAACGCCGGTACCGTAAATCTCCCCGCCGGTCCGGGAGAGGATCGCCCAGAGATGCTGTGACTCCGCAATTTTTCGGGGATCCGGCGCGGTGCGGATATCCGTCAGCGTCTGATCCAGTTCGATGATTTCGGAAACAAAGTCCCGCCCGCCGATGGAAAGGGAGATTTCGTTCAGGGGGCCGGGGATACCCTCCAGCCGGATAAAGGCCGGACCGGGCCGGGCGGTGGAGGGAACGGTGAGGATCGCGGCCAGCAGCGGCGCGTCCCCCGCGGCCTCCACGGGCAGGGGGAAAAAAGCAGCCCGGCACAGACGCCGTCTTTGGGCATCCAGAAGTTCCGCGGCCCGGAGCCTCTCCGTAACGGGGCCGGGGATCACTGCCAGGGTCAGGGGTTCCCCCAGCCGGGGTTCTTCGGGGATCAGGACAAAACGCCCCGTCCGGCCCGGCTGTTCCGGCCCCGGCCAGATCAGTCCGGCCCGGGCCGCCGGGCCCTGGGCGCCTCCGGTTTCAGGCGGCTCCGCCTGACCCGCCCCTGCCGAGGCTTCCGCCGCAGCCCGCAAGGGGCCCCGGCCCGGCCTGTCCCCGGTTCCCGCACAGCCGGGAACGAGGAGCGCGGCAATGAGAACCAGCGCCCCCGGCCATTTTCCCCCATTCGGCTTCTTCACCGTTTCACCCCCGTCTCCGTTTTGGCCGGACCTAACTTCTCCGCAGATCCGTAACGATGATCTGCGGCGTTTCGGTTCCCTGATACCAGTTCCGGGAAAGTTCAAACACCGCATCCACGGTATCGCCAAGGGAGAACTCCGCGCCCACTTTGTCCGCCGCCTGCCAGTACAGGGCGGGCCATTTGTACGCGCCCGCATCCAGCGTCATCTTGACATGGCGGGTTTCGGTTTTCCCTATAAAGCTGATGTCCCGAATCACGAGGTTTTTCGCCAGAAACACCAGCGGGGGATGCTCCTTGCCGTAGGGTTCAAGACGATCCACCAGTTTGAAAATTTCGGGGTTCAGGTATCCCGGGGGAAGCTCCGCGTCTATGGCGATAGTTTCCTCCTCCCCGGCGGCAAGTTCCATGTTCGCGGCAGCGCTTTCCAGCCGCCGGGTAAATTCATCCCACCTGGCCTTGTTCATGCTAAAGCCCGCGGCATAATGGTGGCCCCCGGAATCGATGAAAAGATCCGCGTTCTGCTCCAAAAGGGATGAAACGCTGTAGCCCCGGGCGGAACGGAGGGATCCGGTGAGGACGGTTTCACCGGCGGATACGGCCATGGCGGGAACTTTGAACCGTTTGACCAGCCGCTGGGCGATAAGCCCCGCAACGCCGCGGTCTATGTCGCCGCCGTACACAAGGGTAAATTTTTCCTGGTGGCGGACAAAACTTTCACCGGCCCGGGGCTCCACGGCGGCCCAGGTTTTTTCTTCCAGCAGCTTTCGCTCCTCGTTCAGCCGCACCAGTTCATCCGCCAGGTTCCTCCGCTTTTGGGGGTCCTCTTCAAACAGGAGGAAGGCGGCTTTCTCCCCCTGCCCCATCCGCCGGGCCGCGTTGATCGCCGGGCAGAAGCGCCAGGAAATGTCTTTGGCGTCAAAACGGCGGCCCGCAAGCTGGAGGCTGTGGAGCAGTTCCGAAAGGCCGGGCCGGGGCCGGGCCTTGAGGGAGGCAAGGCCGCTTTTGATGATGATCCGGTTTTCATCCTTCAGGGGCATGATGTCCTGTATGGTTCCCAGCGCGGCAAGCTGGAGTTCGGGCCCTTCGGGGACAAAGAGTTTTTCCCGCTTCTGCATAAAGGAACTGAAGAGGTTCACAAACACGTCAAGTTCGGTTACTTCCTTTTCCGAATATTTGGCGATCCGGGAAAGCTCCCGGATACGGAGGAGGCTTTTTCCTTCGGTCTGGGGAATTACTTTGCCGATCTCCGGCGCGACATCCAGCATCCCGATTTCCACGCCGCCGCCGAAAAGTTTTGCCAGGGTTCTTTTCTGCAAGGGGCCGTCCCAGACGAGAATCTGCTGGCTCTCAAGAAAGGCGGGGAGCCGGGTCTCGGTGATGCTCATCATGCCGGGGACAACGGTTTCAAACAGGATGTCGATGACCATGAGGTTCCGCAGTTTGGCGATCTCGATGATCCAGGCGTCGTTTACCGGGCGGGTGTTGAGGAGGCATACGGGCTGGCCGTAGAGTTCGCTTTTCAGGGCGAAGCGCAGGGCCGTTACCAGTTTGAAGGCCGCCCCGCAGCCGGAGAGATCCCGGAAGGGGTACGGGGAATCTTTGAGTTTCGGGTTCACGATGGCCAGGGCTTCGGGCAATTCTTCCCGCGGTTCATGGTGATCCGTGATGATCACGTCCACCGAAAGTTCATTGGCCCGCCTGATTTCGTTGATACAGGAGATACCGCAGTCCACGGTGATAATCAGGGTGCCGCAGTCCGCGGCAAATTCTTCCACCGCCTGCATGGACAGGCCGTAGGGTTCGTCCCCGCCGGGGATCCGCCAGCTTACATCCAGTTCCAGGGATCTGAGGTAAGAAGCAAGGAGCGCCGTGCCGGTAATGCCGTCCACATCGTTGTCGCCAAAGACCAGAACCTTTTCCCCCTCTTCTTTGGCCGCGATGATCCGGTCTACCGCGTCCTCCATACCGGGGAGGCCGAAGGGGTTGCGGAGATAGCGAGGATCGTCCTCCAGAAAAAACTGTATATCTTCCCCCCGGACAATGCCCCGGCGGGCCAGAATGGAAGCGGTGAGGAGATCGCAGCCGTATTTGGCCGCGATGTTTTTCACCAGCTCCGGGGAGACATCTTTTTTTTCCCATTTTGCCATAACGCGGTTGTCCTTACCTTTTGGTTCCCTGGATCTTCCGGCTCAAAGCCCGCCGATTTCTTTCAGGATCAAATTCCGTTTTGCCGGGGGATCGGGGGAGTATTCCACCGCGGCGGCCAGGCCGGGCAGGGCGGCTTCAAGACTGGCCGCGTCCTTTCCCCAGACGATCATGAGCGGTTCCCCTTTGCGGACCCGATCCCCGCTTTTTTTCAAAAACTCAATCCCCGCAGTGGGGCTTACGGGGTCTTCGGTACGGTTCCTGCCCACCCCCAGTTCCACCCCGGCGTGGCCGGTCTTCCATGCGTCAATCCGGGAAATGTAGCCCTCTTCCCCGGCGGTGATTTCTCCCCGGTGGGAGGAGCGGTATGTCCCTTTCATTTTGAGGAATTCTTCCGGGTTTCCTCCCTGGCTTTTGATGTTGGCCAGAAACAGTTCCCTCGGTTTCCCGGTGGCCAGCGTTTCTTCGCATTGGGCCCTGGCCGCTCCGGCGTCTTTTGCCCTGCCCCCCAGGATCAGCATCCGGGCCGCCAGTTCCAGGCTTACTTCCATAAGATCCGCCGAACCGCCCCCGCCCTTTCCGTCCAGGCAGTCGTAACATTCTTCCACTTCAAGAAAATTCCCCACCATGCGGCCCAGCGGTTCATCCATATCCGTTAAGAGGGCGATAATTTTTTTCCCCATCGCCGATCCGGTGTCCACCAGGGACCGGGCGAGCCGTTCCGCATCGGCGGGGTTTTTCATAAAGGCCCCGGAACCGTATTTGACATCCAGAACCAGGGCTTCCGCCCCTTCAGCCGCTTTTTTGGAGAGGATGCTGGCGGTGATGAGGGGAATCGATTCCACCGCGCCGGTAACGTCCCGCAACGCGTAGAGGAGCCGGTCCGCGGGAACAATATCTTTGGTCTGGCCGGTCATGGCAAATCCGTCCCGGATCAGAATGTTTTTGAATTCCTCCGGGGAAAGGCCGGTCCGGTAGCCCGGAACAGCCTCCAGCTTGTCCAGGGTTCCCCCGGTGTGGCCCAGCGCTCGGCCCGACATCATGGGATCCCGGATGCCCAGGGCGGCAACAAGGGGGGCGATAATGAGGCTGGTTTTGTCCCCCACGCCGCCGGTGGAATGTTTATCCACCAGGGGGCCGGGAACACCGGAAAGGTCTATCACCGCGCCGGAGCGGAGCATCACTTCGGTAAGGGCGGCGGTTTCGGCGGGGCTCATACCCTGAAAAAAAACCGCCATAGCCCAGGCGGAAACCTGATAATCGGGAATTTCCCCCGCCACATAGCCGCCGATAAGGAACCGTATCTCTTCCCGGGAAAGCTCCTTTCCGGCCCGTTTGTTCATAATTATGTCCACCGCCCGCATCGCCTGACCTCCCTGCCGGGGCCCGCAGCCCCGGAAACTTATCATACCGGAGTGAGGGCAAAAAAACCAGCCGCGAACAAGAGCAGCCCGTCAAGGGCTGTTAATTGAATATGTTTCAGTTCTTATTTTATGTATATTTTATCACGGTCAACAAGTTAAGAAGGGGGAGCGCCGTTGAGGTGAAAGGTAAACCCGTTTTACCCGGTAACAAGATTTTTTTACGCTGCTCCCCCTCGCTCCAAAGGTTTTTGCTACGCGGCGCGTACGGCGGCCTAAAAGCCGCCTCCCTTTATCGGGTACGGCGGCCTTTATCGTGCGCCGGGCGAGTGTTACATCACCGGTATAACAGCCCTTGCCGGGCTGCTCTGCCGCGCCCGCAAAAACGCTTTTCCGCTACCCCCACTGTTTTTCAGACATACAAACCCTTAGGGAACCCAACCGGGGCTTCCAGGGGTTCCCTATATACATTATTTTTAAACTGTCAAAGCGCTGCGGCTTCATACCCCCAGGCCGGGCCGGGGGCCTGATTGTGATGGGGGGAATACAGCGCACTGTCAACAAGTTAGGAAAGAGGGGTCCGCGAATGAACGCTAATTTTCGCGAATGAGGAAACAATATTCGCGTTCATTCGCGTTATTCGCGGACTTTTTTTCTTCGCCGAACTCACATTAAGAAGTATGTATCCTTAACTTGTTGACAGTGGAATACAGCGGGGTCGTCCCCCCGAACTCACCAGCCAACGACCGAAGGTCATTGGCCGCAAACAACCCGGAACCCCAGATCGTAGTACGTCTCGACGGGGTAGTAGTGGTACCGGGCGGCAACCGCGCTGCCGTACGCACCGTCGTTCCGACCGCCGCTCCGGATAACCCGGTTCGTGCCCGAAGCGGCGCCCGATGGATCAGTTACCGTTTCCGGGCTGGATATACCGCCGTACCAGTCCCAACACCACTCCCACACGTTCCCGCTCATGTCATGCAAACCTGCTCCATTTGCCCCCTTTGTCCCCACCGGATGCACACCGTAATCGCGGTGACTGCTTCCCAGCGTCCAGCCCGCATTGTCGCTATACCAGGCGTATGCCCCCAGAGCGCTTCCCTCATTCGTCCCCGCCCACTTATCCGTAAATGGCGCGGTCAAAGAAGGCGTCCCCCCGCCCCGGGCCGCGTACTCCCACTCCGCCTCCGTCGGTAAACGGTAGCCGTCCGCCCCGGCTTTCACCGCCACACTGTCCGCCAGTGTGCTGGTTCCGCCGCCAGTTGTCGAAACCCGCAGTACCGTCGTGCAGCCGGCATCGGTGTAATACACCGCCGTTCTCCCGCTCATCTCGCTGTACGCATTGCACCATACTATGGCGTCCCGCCAGTTTATCGCTGTTACCGGCCGCCGCTTCTTTTCATCCGCCGTCCAGTCTGAGCCGCCCGTCCCGAACGTGCCGCCATGTCCCTCTACGCCGTTATTGGTTAACGCGTACCCGTTGCCCGCGGCCCACTGCTTCACCTCGTACCATAACTCGTAGGTGGTCTCATACTTCGCTATCCGAAAGGGACTGAGCGTTACCGTCCGGCCCGCGATAAACACGCCCTTGTTATCATCCGGGCTGGGCGCATAGTAATACGCGATGTTCCCGGTGATGGTTCCCCCGCCCAGGGATACCATGGCCCGGTATTCCGCCGGGGTGGTGAACATAACCGGATTCCATTTAGCGTAAAGGGTGATGTCCGCCGTTACCGTATGTATATTGAAGTCCCACTGATTGATCCGCTCCGGTTCTTTGAACCAGCCGGTAAGGACGTAGGGTGGTTTCGTGGGGCCCGGAGCGGGCTCCGCCGCTTTGCCGCCGTGGGCCACCGTCTGAGCTGCCGGGATCGGCGTCCCTCCGCCCGCGTTAAAAGTAACCGTATAGGTGGTAAACATAACCGTATCCCATTTGGCGTAGAGGGTGATGTCCGCCGTTACCGTATCTACGGCAAAGTTCCACGAATTGGTCAATGCCGCTTCCCGGTACCAGTCAACAAAGGTGTGGCCCCCCTTGGCCATGGCCGCAGGCGCCGTCGCTTTGCCGCCGCGGGTTACGGTCTGAGCTGCCGGGACCGGCGTCCCTCCGCCCGCGTTAAAAGTAACCGTATAGGCCGGCGTATGCCCTCTCACAAAATCCTTCCAGATAACTTCTTCCAGGGGCTGGGAACAGCCGCCCAGCCACAGACTCAGGGCCAATACGCCCATGATCCTGTTCATCGGTGTAAAACCCCCGGCCATTCCCGATTCTCCTCCTTTACCCCAAAACGGTAACTGTAACCCAGCGACACCTTGTGATTCACCCGCTGGAAATTCGTGCGGAGCGTATAGGCCGCCGTGGCGTAATGCCGGCCTTTTCCCGCGTACCACCCGGTGGTTAGGTCAAGGGCGGGGACGGCGTAGGACGTGCCTTCCCCTTCATACGAGTAAAAGGACAGCATCACGCCGCCGCCCGCGCCGCCGTACAGTCCCCCCAGCGGCCCCAACGGAAAATAGCCGTTCAGATGGGCGAAGGGGTAGAGCGAAAAATAGCCCAGACCCGCTTTGTCCGGGTAGCTGTGGACAAAACCAAAGTCGCAGCCCAGTTCCACCAGGGTGTAGGGAAAGGGAGAGACCGTGCCCTGAACGGTTCCGATAAGCCAGGGCGTGGTGAAGGAACTGCCCGCGGCGGCTCCCAGGGACCAGAAGCGGGAATCCCCCTGAAAGAAGAAACCCGGCGCGGCCTCGTCCGCGGGGACGGCGGCGCGGAGCCCCAGCGTCAACAGCAGGGCGCACACAAAACGGTTCACAAGATACCTCCTTGGGAAAAAACCGGCCCTTGGGCCATAAAAACCGGAACCCTGGGATTCAACAGATTATGCCGGTAGGGAAAATAGGAATCCCGGTGAATGAGTATCCGCCTGCGTGGATACCCGTTGAAAAGATGGCGGTGAGTATTAGAGAGAGAGAGAGAGAGAGAGAGAGAGAGAGAGAGAGAGAGAGAGAGAGAGAGAGAGAGAGAGAGAGAGCAAGAACTATGCCAAGTGTGACAGATTCAGGAAATTTTGTGTTAAAAAATCTTTTATCAGCCGCCAAACAATACATCAGGCTCCCCTACGGGGCCCGCAGGCCCAGACCGGAATATTATCAACAAAATTATAATAGACTACAAATTTTTTGTCTACACTGCCCGCCGCGTTCATTACGCCACCGCCTCTTCCCCCGCAAAGACAAAAGCACCGGCAGCGGCGGGCAGTCCCCCCCGCAAATAATTTGGAGCAATAAAACACCGGCTATTGGGCCACGAGAAAAAATATGCGACATGATTTGCGGGGGGCTGCCAGCCGCTGCCGGGAAGGATTTTGTCATCTTGTCCGGGGCGGGGCATTACCGTATAGTGGATTTATGTCCATTCCGCTGTATCCCGATTTTGCGCCCCTGGACCTTGAGGCCGGAGGCGATTTACACCCCCGGCTTTCCCTCACCGCGGACGGCGTTTCGGAATTTACCTTTTCCGGCCTGTACCTGTTCAGGAACCGTTACCGGTACCGCGTAGCCAAAGCGCCGGGCGAAGGTTTTATCGTTTCCGGGGAACAGCCGACGGAGGGGCATCCTTCGCCGGGCGGGGATTCCGGCGGGGGAAAAAAATTTTTTATGACTCCCTGCGCTTCTCCGGGGCCGGAAATTCTCGCCGCTCTTTTTGAAACCCATGATTACTGGAAAAACATCGGCGATTCGGTGCTGGCCCCGGAAAAAGAAAATCTGACCCGGCTGGGTATCGAAATTGCCGAAGACCGGGACAATTTTGATTACCTTTACCTCCGCTCCGATCTGGCGGAACTGGCGGGGAAAAAATTTCACAAAAAGAAAAATCTGGTGAACGCCTTTCACAAGTCCTGCCCTAATCACGATGTCCGCCCCCTGACGGCGGAACTGATCCCGCAGGCGATGGAGGTGCTGGACCGCTGGCGGGCGGACAAGGGCGGCGAGGGGGATTACCGGGCCGCCAGAGAAGCGCTGGAACTTTTTGGTTCCCTCAAACTCCGGGGTTCGATTTTTTTTGTAGACGGGGCCCCGGCAGGCTGGTGCCTTGGGGAAAGCATCGCCAAGGGGAAAATGTTCGCCATCCATTTTGAAAAAGCGGTGGACGGGATCAAGGGAATCTACCAGTACATGAACCAGGCTTTTGCCGCTTCTCTGCCCCGTTTTTTCACCTACCTCAACCGGGAACAGGATTTGGGAGATGAAGGCCTCAGACAGGCCAAGGAAACCTACCGGCCCTGCGGCTTTGTAAAAAAATACCGGGGTATCCGCCATGGCTGAAAAAAATCCACTGCTGAAACCCTATTTAAAATGGGCCGGGGGAAAGCGGCAATTGCTGCCGGAGATACGGAAACATCTTCCGCCTGATATGCGGGGCATTACCTACTATGAGCCTTTTGCCGGCGCGGGGGCGGTTCTTTTTGATCTCCAGCCGAAAAAAGCGGTGATCAACGACTGCAATGCGGAACTGATGATGACCTACCGGGTTATCCGGGAACAGATTGGGGAACTTATTCAGGCGCTGCGGGTTCATCAGGCAAAAAACACAAAAACTTATTATTATGAAATCCGCAATATTGACCGGGATCCCGCCGCGTACCGCCGCCTGACGGATGCGGAAAAAGCGGCCCGGCTTGTTTTTCTGAACAAGACCTGCTACAACGGGCTTTACCGGGTAAATTCACGGGGCCGCTTTAACGTCCCCCATGGCCGGTACAAAAATCCCGTGATCTGCGACGAACCTCTTCTGCGGGCGGCTCACGCATATCTGGCAGCCGGCGGCATTGATATCCGGTGCGGCGATTTTGAAGCGGCAATGCAGGATGCGGCGGCGGAATCGTTTGTTTATTTTGATCCGCCCTACCACAGCCCGGCGGGGGCGAATTTTACCGCCTACCAGCCAGACGGCTTTGGCGAGGCTGAACAGATCCGGCTGCGGGACCTGTTCCTGGCCCTTACCAGCCGGGGCGTCCGGTGTTTGTTAAGCAATGCGGACACGCCCTTTATCCGCCGTCTCTATGCTGACAGGCGGCTGGAAATCATTCAGGTTCCGGCGCGGCGCTTCATCAATTCCAAAACCGGGGGCCGGGGGGCCGTCAACGAGACGTTGATAAAAAACTGGAAATAAGCCCTGCGGCATGATGGCCCGCCGGCGGCTATGCAAAGTGATTAAACCGTGATACGATGGGTAACAGCGAACCGCTGGTTCACATTAGATTTGTTTAAAAACTTCAGTTTTTAAACAAATCCGCTTAAAAACAGCAAAAATGCGGAGCATTGAAACCCGCAGGGTTTCTTGCGAGACTTGCAAGCTAACCTTTGGTTAGCCGATAACCAACCGGGTTATTGAACAAGTCCATTATCAAACAAGTGAGGCTGTTTCAAAACCAACCGGGTTTCGGAACAACCTCAAGTGATATGCTATTCAAAGCCAGTTTCAAACCTGACATTTTGAAACAGTCTTATTATGCAAGGAGAAAAAATGAGTGTACGAGCGACCGATCGGCTTATTGCCGATGTTGTAACCGTAACCGGGCTTTCCAACAGCCCCCGGATGGTGGTTCTTTCCGTTGACGCGGAAAACAAAACAGTAACTACCGTATGGTTTTCCGACTGCCAGGGGGCCCAGCAGGGCGTTTTTCCCGCCGCAGCCCTTGACCGGGTGGAACCAAAGGCGGCCCCCGCTCCAAAAGCGGTGAAGTCAAAGACTTCAAAGGCCCCGAAAAAGACCGGTAAAAAATGAACCTCCCCGCCAAGCAACCCTTTTGGGTTGCAAAGCTCCCCCGCGTGAGCGGGTTCCTGGGTATCCTGTAGGCGTTGCATCATTTTACGAGGTTCGTTCCACAAGGAAATTATCAACTGTGGGGGTCTACTACCCTTTTTTGTTGGTGTTACCAATTCTAACCGCCAAGCAACCCTTTTGGGTTGCAAAGCTCCCCCGCCGAAAGGCGGGCTTTTGGGCATGAGACCCCCACTGCGTAAAGTCAGCGGCCCGTGTGTTTAGAACATACGCAAGCCGCCGCTTACCATTTGATAAAGATCGCGGGCTTGATAAGATCGGCGGGCTTTTTGTCCATCAACAAGAAGGCGTCTTCTATTTTCTCAAAGCCGTCAAAACGGTGGGTGATCAGTTTGGAAGGATCAAGCCGCCCGTATTTGATAATGTTGAGCAGTTTTTCTATCCTCACCGCGCCGCCGGGACAGAACCCGCCGCGGATATCGATATTCGCCATACCAAGACCCCAGACGGGCGCCGGGATGGTAAAGGTATCCGCCGCATCGTAATAATTTACGCTGGATACAATCCCGGTGGTTTTGACCATTGATATGGCCTGTGCAAGGGTATTGGCGTTCCCGCCCGCGATGATCACCTTGTCCACGCTGCCGCCGGTCAGGTCCTTGACCTGCTGGACAATATCGCCGTCTTTGTAGCTGACCACATCGGTGGCCCCGTATTCTTTGGCGATTTTTACGCAATTGGGCCGGGTACCGACAACGATGATGCGGCCCGCGCCTTTTAACTGCGTTCCCGCCACCGCCATAAGTCCGACCGGGCCGATGCCGATAACAACGACCGTTTCTCCGTAGCCTACTTCGGCAAGCTCCACCGCATGGAATCCGGTGGACATCATATCCACGGTCATCAGCGCCGATTCAATGGCGATGCCGGGGGGAAGATGCGCCAGGTTGGCGTCGGCCATATTGACATGGAAAAATTCGGCAAAGGTTCCGTCTTTTGCGATGAGAAATTTAAAACTACCCATCATGTGGTTGTCATGGGCGGTGTATCTGCCTTCCTGTATATACCTGCCGGTCCAGTCAGGCGTTACACAGGGCACGACCACTTTATCGCCGGGCTTGAACTTGCAGACCAGATCGCCCGTTTCCACTACTTCGCCGATGGCCTCGTGTCCCAGGATCAAATTCTCCTTCGGCCCCGACCCGCCGTGCATGGTATGGGTATCCGAAGAACAGGGCGCCAGCGCGATGGGACGGATTATCGCATCCAGCGGGCCGGGGGTGGGCTTTTCTTTTTCAAGCCAGCCCGGCTGACCGGTTTTTATCATTCCATAACCTCTCATAAAACCTCCAAATAGACCTGAATTTAGTTAGATTGAAGCTGTTTCAGGGCTCCAGTCTTTGATACAAGTGCAGGTCATATTGAATTATAAAACCAATTTTTCGTTTCGTCAAATAAAATTTGCAGATTAAATTGGTTTCAGAATTGAAATTATAAAAACATCCCGGTATTATTAAAATTATTTTATATCGATATTTTTTTATTTAGAAAAGCTGTTCGGAATTCCGGATTATTAGAGTTGTTCAATGAGCCAACCGGGTGATTGAACAAGTCAATTGAACAAGCCAATTTCCCGGCCCTCACTTTACCGTAACAAGCTCATAGGCCCCGCTGCCGAGGCCGATTTTTTCCGCGTGGCGTATCTGGCTCCGCCAGTCCGCGGCGGGGTGAATGTCGCCGAAGTGATCCGCATGGCCGCATGGTTCCCCGCGAGTCTGTTTCAGGCTGCCGAGGATGCTGGCGGCGATACCGGGGGCGGCGTTGACTGCATCAATACAGGCCTTGTCCAGGTCCACGGGATCAAGACCCGCAAAAATGCCAATGTCCGGCACAATGGGGGCGTCATTTTCATTGTGGCAGTCGCAGCAGGGGGAAACCTGGTTCACCACATTGATATGAAAACCGGGCCGCCCGTCCAGCACCGCCTGGGTATATTCGGCGATTTTGCAGTTCAGGGCCTCGTTGCTGGAATCCCATTTGTTGGAAATCGCATTGTAGTTGCAGGCGCCGATGCAGCGGCCACAGCCCACACATCTGGCCTGGTCGATCCGGGCCTTTTTATTGGCGTCGAAAACGATGGCCCCCTCGTTGCAAAATTTGGCGCAGACCCGGCAGCCCGTACAAAGGCCCGGATCCGCCGCCGGTTTGCCGTCATCATGCATCTGCATTTTTCCCGCCCGGCTCCCCGACCCCATGCCGATATTTTTCAGGGCCCCGCCGAATCCGGCGTTTTCATGCCCCTTAAAGTGGTTCAGGGAAACAACGATATCCGCATCCATAATGGCCCGGCCTATTTTGGCGGTCTTGCAATACACGCCGCATCGAACCGGAACCTCCACATCGTCGGTTCCTTTCAGGCCGTCGGCGATAATGTTCTGGCAGCCCGTGGAGAAGGGCGTATAACCGTTTTCAAAGGCCGCGTCCATGTGCAGCAGGGCGTTGTTCCGCCGCCCCACATACAGGGTGTTGCAGTCCGTGAGGAAGGGCCTGCCGCCCAGCGCCCTGATTCGGTCCGCCACGGCTTTGGCAAAGTTGGGCCGCAAAAAGGCCAGATTCCCCGGTTCCCCAAAGTGAATTTTAATGGCCGTGAATTTTTGATCAAAATCGATCTGTTCAATACCCGCCCTGAGCATAAGCCGGTCGAGTTTCACCAGAAGGCTCTCTCCCACCCGGCACCGCATATCCGTAAAATAAACTTTTGAAACACCCATATTATACCTCTCCCGGCAACACCGGACAGTTTCCTTAACATAATCATATCATTTGGGCCCGGAAACTGACAGGGCGGCGCGGTTCATTGGACTTGCCGGAAATACGGGGATACATATAGAATAAGACCAGCATCCTGATTTTTTGAGGAGGGCGCCTGTGTTTATCCAGTTACGGTCCGAAATTGAACGCAAATTCAGAAATCAGGAATTTACCTGCGAAAAAGAACTTACCATGTCGATTATCAGTGGTAAATATAAAGTGGTGATCATCTGGCATTTGGGCAACGAAGGGCCCCACCGCTTTGGCCAACTGTTCAGGCTCTTTCACGGGATCAGCAACCGCATCCTGACCAAGCAGCTCCGGGACCTGGAACAGGACGGCATCATTGCCCGGCACGTGTATCCGGTAGTCCCGCTCAAGGTAGAGTATTACCTCACCGAACGAGGCAAAACCCTGCTGCCCATCGTCAACGAAATTTACCGCTGGGGAAAAGAAAATATGCAGTACTACTACGATCTTTTTTTGGCGAGAAACAAAACCGCCCCCAGCGCCGCGCCGTAACGGAAACCCTCCAAAACACGCGGCTTTCGGACAAATCCGGTAACAAAATTGTTACCATGGCACAAATTTGTGCGTAATTTACAAATCCCAAAAACAGGGCTTATCCTTAAAGAGAGTCTGCCCATAATGTGTCTACATTATAGACAAACACTCATATATGGAGGTTCCCATGAAAGGCAACGTCGGTTCCAGTAATGTGGAAAACGCTCGGGCCGCGGGTAAAGAAGCCGCGGCAAAGGCCAAAAAAGGTCTTTCGGATATCAAGCTGGCATTTGCCTACGCAAGTGTGGCCTATGATTTAAATCAATTGATTTCAGGCATCCGGGAGGAACTGCCGGGGGTTCCCGTTGCGGGCAACACATCCTTTACCGGCGTCATCACTTCCGAAGGGTTTATCTCCGGCGACAAGGGCTTTGTCGGCATCCTGGCCCTGGGCGGCGGTGATGTTACCGTCGGCGCTGCCGGGAAGCCCAGGGGACAGGATGCCCGGGAGACCGGCAGGGAAGCCGCCAGGGAAGCCATAAAAAACGCGGGAAAGGCCGGCGCCCCCGCCTGTTTCTACATGGCCGCCCCTCCGGGAGAAGAAGAGTTCTACCTCAAAGGCGTAACCGATGTCATTGGCCGGGTTCCCTGTTTCGGCGGCAGCGCGGCGGATAATTCCATCGCCGGGGAATGGAAACTTTTTACCGGCGATCAGGTCTTTGCCGACGGCATCGTCCTTGCCTTTTTCTATACCGATAAACCGGCAGTAAATTTATTTACCGGCGCCTACCGGGAAACCGGCGATGCCGGGATCATCACCAAGGTCCGGGGCAAGCGGGTTCTGGTTGAGATTGACGGAGAACCGGCGGTAAAAAAATACGCCCAATGGCGGGGCCTTGATCCGGAAAGCCTCAAAGGGGGAAACCTCCTTGTATCTACCATCACTTCGCCGCTGGGAGTTAAAGACCGGCTCGGAGAACTCACCGCCATACGCCACCCCATGAACGGCAACGACGATTATTCCATGAATGTCGGCGCCAATCTGGCGGAAAAAACCGCAGTGATCCGCATGGAAGCATCGGTGGATGAACTTGTGGGTTCCGCGTCAAAAACACTGGAGGAACTCAGGCAAAAAATGAAGGCGCCGCCCGCAGCGTTCCATCTGGTGCATTGCGGCGGACGGCGGGCCGGCATTGACGACCGGATTGACGAAGTTGCGGCGGGCATTAAAAAAGCCGCCGGGGATATTCCCTTTATCGTGGAATTTACCTTTGGCGAATACGGCTATGAGGATGACGGGAACAATACCACCGGCGGCCTTATGCTGTCGTACACGGGGTTTCCCCAATAACATACCTAAAACAACAGGAGCGCAGTATTATGAAAATGATCATTGATGGAAAAGCGGTGGACGCCTCCGGCGGCGCGGTTATCGAAGTAATCAACCCGGCCAACGGCGCGGTAATTGATACCGTACCGGCGGCCACCGAAGAAGACCTTATCCGGGCGGTGGAAAAGGCCAAGGCCGGGCAGAAGAAGTGGGCGCAGGTTCCGGTTCATGAAAAGGGTGACATACTCCTTAAGTTTGTCGCCCTGGTGGAAGCGGACAGGGAAAAGCTGGCCCGGACTTTATCCGATGAAACCGGCAAACCCATCACCGAAGCCCGCGGGGAAATCGCCAATATCCCCATCGCCTTCAAGGGCTTTGTGGAAAAGGCTAAACATCTTTACGGCGAAGTGATCCCCCAGGGGCAGGAAAAAAATCAGGAACACCATGTGCTGCTCACCCTGAAAGAGCCGGTCGGCGTGGTGGCCTGCGTCATTCCCTTTAACTTTCCCTGCGATCTCTTTGACCAGAAAGTGGCCCCTGCCCTGCTGGCCGGCAACGCGGCCATTGTCAAACCCTCCACCGACAATCCCCTGACCCTCTGTATGCTGACGGAACTGCTGGTTCGGGCGGGAGTTACCAACGGGGCCATTCAGATTATCACCGGACGGGGATCCCAGGTGGGGAGTTGGCTTTGCAAAAATCCCGATGTCCACGCCATTACCCTGACCGGTTCCACCGAAGTGGGCATTGAAACCTACAAAAACGCCGCGGGCCACCTGGCCCATATCGCCCTGGAACTGGGCGGTAACGACGCCTTTATCGTCGCCCCGGACGGGGATGTGGATTTGGCGGTGGAAGAACTGATCTGGGGGAGGATGTATAATACCGGACAGGTGTGCTGCGCGTCAAAACGCTTCCTCATCCACAACAGCTTGAAGGACGAATTCACCAAAAAGGCGGTGGAGCGGATCAAAAAAATCAAAACCGGAAACCCCGCGGAAGACGCCACCCAGCTTGGCTGCCTTATCAGCGAAAAAGCCGCCATTGAAGTGGAGCGGCAGGTGAACCTCACCGTATCCCAGGGGGGCAAGATTGTACTGGGGGGCAAACGGAACGGCGCGTTCTACGAACCCACGGTTATCGCCGATGTCCCCAAAACCGCGGACGTGGCCAGGGACATGGAGATCTTCGGGCCCGTGGTTCCCGTTACCGGCTTTGATACCCTGGATGAAGCGGTGGAGATCGCCAACGCCTCGATGTTCGGACTCTGCGGCTGCGTCTTCAGCGCGGACGTAAAAACCGCCTGGAAAATCGCCGTCCGGCTTGAATGCGGCGGGGTGGTTATCAACGGCGCGAGTTTCTTCCGCAGCTTTGAGATGCCCTTCGGCGGGTACAAGTATTCCGGCATCGGGACCGAGGGGGTATTGTCCACCTTCGATGAGGTAACCCGGACCAAAACCATCGTACTGAAAAATATTATTTAAAAAACCGGGGCGGAGGATTCTGCGGCTTGTTCCGAAATTTCAGTTTTTGAAACAGGGGACTTGTTCAATAACCCGGTTGGTTATTGAACAAGTCTCGCAAAATGCTCCGCATTTTTGCTGCTTTTAAGCGGAAGTTGTTCAAAAACTGAAGTTTTTAAACAACTCTAGGTTCATTTTCCTCCGCCCCTTTCCCTCCGGGGAACCGTGAAAAAATTCCGCCTGCGTAAACGCCGCGCCCCGTCAGTTGCGAAAGCTATGTATGGGCGCGGGGATACGTCCGCCCCGGTTGATAAAGGCTTCGCTGCCGGCAGGGTTGACGGGCATTACCGGAGCGCCGCCGAGAAGGCCGCCAAACTCAACCCAGTCGCCGGCTTTTTTCCCCGGCACGGGAATGACCCGGACGGCGGTGGTTTTGTTGTTCACCATGCCGATAGCCATTTCATCGGCGATGATGGCGGAGATAGTGGAGGCCGGGGTGTCGCCGGGGAGGGCGATCATATCCAGGCCCACGGAACAGACGCTGGTCATGGCCTCCAGTTTGTCAAGGCTCAGGCAGCCGGAACGGACCGCGGCAACCATGCCTTCGTCCTCGGACACGGGGATAAAGGCCCCGGAAAAGCCCCCCACATGGGTGGAGGCCATGACTCCGCCCTTCTTCACCATATCGGTGAGCATGGCCAGGGCCGCGGTGGCGCCGTGAGTTCCCGCGGATTCAAGGCCCATCTCCTCGAGGATCCGGGCCACCGAATCGCCCACCGCCGGAGTGGGGGCCAGGGAAAGATCCAGGATGCCGAAGGGTACTCCCAGCCGCCGGGCCGCCTCCATGCCCACCAGTTGACCCATGCGGGTAATCTTGAAAGCGGTCTTTTTGATAATGTCCGCAAGTTCATCAAAACCCGCATCCCGGTGATTTTCCAGCGCGGCCCTGATCACTCCCGGCCCGGAGACCCCCACATTCAGGCAGGCTTCTCCCTCGCCGGGCCCGTGAAAGGCCCCGGCCATAAAGGGATTATCCTCCGGGGCGTTACAGAAGACCACCAGCTTCGCGCAGCCGATGCCGTCCTTTTCCGCGGTTTGTTCCGCCGTGGCTTTAATCACCTCTCCCATGCGCCTGACCGCGTTCATATTAATGCCGCTTTTACTGTTCGCCGTGTTCACCGAGGCGCAGACCCGCTCGGTAAGGGCCAGAGCTTCGGGAATGGAGTCGATGAGCCGCGTATCCCCGATGGAAAAGCCCTTCTGCACCAAAGCGGAAAAGCCCCCCACAAAATCGATCCCCAGTTCTCCGGCCACGTCGTCCAGGGTTTTGGCAAAGGGGGTGTAGTTTGTTTCATCAGAGGCTCCGGCGATCAGGGCCAGGGGCGTTACCGCCAGCCGCTTGTTGATGATGGGGATGCCATATTCTACTTCGATCTCCCGGCCCGTCTTCACCAGCGGCCCCGCGACTCGGAGCAGTTTTTCCCGGATATTCCGGCGGGTTTCGGCCCCGGACGCGGCGGCGCAGTCCAGCAGCGACACCCCCAGCGTGATGGCCCGGATGTCCAGCCTGTAGCGGAGGAACATATCCACGGTCTCTTTTATTTCAAACGGCGTAAACAGCATATATCGTCCTTGGAAAACCGGATAGGGCTGTCCGAAAGGTTTGAAAAACTTGTTCGGACAGCTTCCTTGATGCGGCATTTGATACCGTTTCAACGAAACGGTATCAAATGCACCGGACTAAAAGTCCTCAGAATGTCCGGGAAGCACAACCCCGAACCAAAGGTTCGCACTTCCTGGACACCCCCTAAATTCTATGCATGGCGGAAAAAACTTTTTCGTGCATCACGTTGATGGAAACATTCAGGGAATCGCCCAGAACGGAAAGGTCCTTTTTCATCGTTTCCAGCGCGCCCGAACCGGAGGAAAGTTCCACCATCATCATCATCACAAAATTGCCCGAAAGGATCGTCTGGCTGATGTCTTCAATATTGATATTCCGTTCCGCCAAAAAGGCGCTGACCCTGGCGATGATGCCGACATGGTCGGAACCCACCACGGTAATGATCGCGTTCATTACAACCTCCGTTGGAGTTGTTCAGAGACTTCAAACCGGTGGCCCGCGGTTTCTGAACAACAGCCGTTAAAAAAATTAAAAATTTATTCGTTCTTGATCTTATGCTCCGTGAGGAAAAGGTCCAGCACCGTGAGGAAAAGGATCACCACCATGGGCCCCATGATAAGGCCGTTAAAGCCAAAGATGCTGATCCCCCCAAGGATGGCGAAAAAAATGATCAGGGGGTGGAGTTGAATCCGGTCCTTCAAAAACATGGGGCGCAGAACATTGTCCAGCATGGAAATAAAAAGCCCCGCAACGACAAGGAAAAGGATTCCGCCGGAAATATTCCCGCCGATGATCCGGGCGAGCCCCAGGGGAAGCCACACCAGCCCCCCGCCGATCATGGGGATAAAAACGCAGATAAAGGTAAGGGCCGCAAAAACCAGCGCCCCCCGGACCTGGAATATGCTGAAAATGATATAGGCCATCACCGCCTGAACCAGGGCCACCATAATATACCCGAACACAAGGTTCCGCGTTATGTCCATGAATTTGCCCGTCAGGGCGGAGATGTATTCCTTGCGGATGGGAATGGCGTGAAGAACCAGCCGGGAAAGATACGCGCCGTCCACAAAGAAAAAAAACAGGGAAAAGGTCATCAGGATAATGGTCAGAGCGAAGCCGCTGACGTTCCGCGCCACGGCGCTGCTCATGCCCAGGAGACTTTGAAGCCCTGAGGTCAGGAACCCCGTAATCTGCCGCAGAATTTCGTCCCCGGTAATAATCACCTGATCCATGGTAACATCCCGGATAAACGTGGAAATTCTGTCCAATAGATCCTGGAGAAATTCGGGCCGCTGGTTAAAGGCGTCCCGGCTGTACCGGAGCAGATCGATGATCTGCCGGAAAAACAGCGAGGCCACAAAAGACAGGGGGATGAGGATGATCACCATGGCCCCCAGCGTAAAAACGACGGCCCATACATTTTTGAGAACCTTCCCCTTCCGGCTGTCAAGGTCGAGTTTTCTGATGACCCGGCGGTGGAGGGGGCTCAGCAGCACGTACAGCAGGGTTGACCAGAGGAGGACGGTAAAAAACGGCGCGAAGAGCCGGCAGACCATGACAAAGAGGATGATGAGGATGGCCGCAAAAACATAGGTCTGTATGTTCCGGCGGGACGGGCCGGGAGACAAATCGTTCATAGGCCGGCCAGTATCCGTTCCGCTTCCGCCCTGCCTGAATAGGAGGGGTTCCGCCTCAAAAGGTCCTGGAGGTATCGTTTGGCCGAATCCGCGTCCCTCAGGCCCGCGCAGGTTTTTCCCAGTTCCAGCTGTGCGTCCCAGTTGTCGGCGTTCAGGCGCAGGACTTCCTGATACGCGTTCTTCGCCTTCACCAGATCGCCCGCTCCCGCATAGGCCCGGGCCAGATTCAGGTGTACCGTGGCGTTGCGGGAATCCGCGGCCAGCGCTTTTTCGTAATGCTCCACACTGGCGGTCCAGTTTTCCTGCCGGGCGTAAGCGGCCCCCATATTGTTGTTCACCTCGAAATTGGCAGGCTCCGCGCGGTAGGCATCTCTCAGATACCTGAGGGCATCATCGGGGAAACCGTTGTGCAGATAAAGGCTGGCCAGATTAATCCGGGGCCGCACATACTTTGAATCCAGGGAAATGGCTTTGGCGTAGGCACGGATGGCGCTCTCCTCATCCCCCGCCGCTTCCGAGGCAAGCCCCAGCGTATAGGCGTACACCGCATCGGAGGGTTTGCTGTCCGCGGCCCGTTGGGCAAAACTCACCGCCTCGGCGTTTTTGTTCAGGGCGATTTTTACCACCGCCATATTGTAATTGGTCTGGTCATCCTGGGAAGCGGCCTGCAGCGCCCGGTTAAACGAAGTCTCCGCGGCGGTAAAATTACCGGCGGCGCTCTGGGCCGCGCCCAGTTCCCGCAGGGAGGCTAAATCGTTGGGGTTGTACTGGAGGGCTTTGGTAAAGGCGTCGATAGCCCCCCGGTTATCCCCCTTGGCAAAGAGAATCCGGCCCACTTCCCGGTGGGCCATGGCGTAATCTTCCTTAACCGAAATGGCCCGGCGGTAGGCCGTCAAAGCCTCGTCCTGGCGGCCCAGAACCCGGAGGGTTCCCCCCAGGTTGTACCAGGCGGGCTCGAACCGGGGGTTCAGCCGGGCGGCGGTCTCAAAAGACTGCCGGGCATCGGCGTATTTGCGGGCGCTGAAATACACCCGGCCCAAATCAAAGGCGTATAGATAGTTGTCCGGTTCAAGCCGGACCGCCGTCTGCAATTCCAGGGCGGCCCTGTCCCACTGCCGCTGGTCCCGGCCAAGTTTCCCCAGAGTGTAATGGGGCAAAGCCTGGGAAGCATCCCTGGCAATGGCCTGGCCTGCCAGCGCTGCGGCTTCTTTGGCGGCCTCCGCCCCTCCGGTGGTATCGGAATGCCGGGAAGAATAATCATAATAGGCCTCCGCCATATCGGCCAGTTTTTGGGCTTCAAACCGGGTCTCGCCGGGGGGTATCCGGGAACGGGCTTCGGCAAAAACCCGGGCGGCCCCCGGAACGTCATCCTTTTGCAGATAGGCCCTGCCCTGGGAAACCAGATCGTTGACCGCCCGCATTTGGGCCTGTAGTTCCCGGGAAGCCCTGGCCAGTTCCTCTTCCTGGGCCCGGCGGCGGGCGGCCTCCGCATCGGCGGCAGCCGCCCGCTCCGCTTCCTCCGCAGCCCTGGCCGAAGCATCCTGCCGGAACCGCTCTTCATCGGCGGCCTGACGGCGGCCCGGACTCTGGGGGCCCGTGTTCCCGGCCCCGCCCGCCCCCCAGTCCGGTACAGGGACGGCGGAAGACCCGCCGGCCAGACGCTGTTCCCGCAAAACCTGGTCCCGGAGGTCCCGGACTTCGCGGTCCGACGGGTCTTCAATCAGCAGGCGGTCCAGATGATCCAGCGCCCGCCGGAAATCGCCTGATGCCAGATACTCCCGCGCCATGTCGATCGTATTCCGCCGCAGCGTCTCCCGGTCGCCGGAAAAGCCCGCATCGCCGGAAGCGGAATTTGCCGGGCCGGAGCTTCCCCCCCGGCCAAAAATCACCGCGCCGCCAATCAGGAGCAGTATCAGCAGTCCTCCGGCAATGCCGGCTATTATCAGTTTTGTTTTGTTCATTTCCCCGTCTCCTACTCAAGTTCAAATTCGCCGTCGTATTCCTGAACTCCCTCGGCCCCTGAGGAGATCCCCTGGGAGTCTTCCGCCGCGGACTGGAGCGAGGCGGACACCTCTTCCAGAAGCCGGCGCCGCCGTTCCGCAGCGGCTCTGGCCTCCTCTTCCGCCATCAGTTTCCGCCGTTCTTCGGCGGCAAATTCCTCCCGGATAAAGACGATCATCCGCTCAACCTCCGGCCTTTTAGGGGACCGGGGCTCCAGAATCAGGTAGCGCTCGTAGTCAGCCGCCGCATCCCTCAGGGAGCCCGTCTTGACCCGTGTGTTGGCCCGGTTCAGGCAGGCGGGGGCAAAGACCGGGTCTTCTTCCAGCGCCTGAGTATAAAACTGCTCCGCAAAAGCCGTGTTTCCCTTCATAAAATACGCATTCCCCAGGTTAAAAGCAATGCGGGCGGTCTCCGTTCCCGCCCGGGGCAGAATTTTCCGGTAGGCGGCGATGGCCTCGTCAAGGCGGCCCAATTGTTCATAGACCCGGCCCAAATACTGGAAGGTCGTTATATGGGCGGGATCCTCCGCCGCGGCAAGCTCCAGAAACGCCAGCGCTTCCTGGGGCCGGTTCTGCATAAACAGCGCTTCCCCTTGGGTAAAATTGTTCTGGCCAAAGCCCGGCAGGGCCGTCAAAAGCAAAAAAACGGTTAGCAATCCGGTATACTTCATTTGTGCCCCCTCCGCGCCGGGCCTATGTTTTGTTCCAAACCCAACCAAATTTTGAAACAAAGTCCAATATCTTCACATCCCTTTCATTACAGTATAGAATATCATCAGGAAACAGGAAAAGTCATGATCGTAACGCTGACGCTTATCATTATTCTCGGAGTCGGGGCCGGTTTTCTCGTCTTTTTTCTGGGAAAATCTTTCGCGGCGCCCCGCAAAGTGGAAGCGCTGGCAGGGCTGATTAAAAAAGGCAAAACCCAGACCGCAATCAAGGCGGCAAAACGGATCGTGGGCCGGGATCCCAACAATGCCGAAGCCCACTACTATCTGGGGCTGGCCTATCATGCGGAAGGCCGGGACGAGCTTTCCCTGATGGAATTCAAGACCGTGAACCAGTTGGGCATATCGGATAAAAACATTCCGGAGATCGAATTCCGCCAGCTTTTGGCCCAGATTTTTATCCGCTACAAACAGAGGGAAGAGGCCCTTAAAGAATACCTCCTGCTGATCAAGCTGCGGCCCAACAACCCGGACTACTACTACTGGGCGGGGAAGCTTTTTTCCGAACGGAACCGCACTGATATGGCGGCCAACTACCTCCGCAAGGCCGCGGAACTCAACCCCAATGACGGCAAAGTCCTCTATGAACTGGGAGTAATGCTCTACAAGGACAAAAAAACCAGCGAGGCCAAATCCGCGCTGGAGGCGGCCTTGAAACATCAGGGCGACAACGCCCAGATCCGGTTTTTTCTGGGGAAAATAGCAAAAGACTCCAGGGATTACACCGCCGCCGCCGCGTCTTTTGAACAGGCCGCCCGGGACGCCGAATTCCGGATCCGGGCGCTGGTGGAACGGGGGGGCTGTTACATGGCCCTGAACGCACCGGAAAAGGCCATCCCCGACCTTGAACGGGCGGTGGGTGCCATCACCGACGAAGGGGCCCAGGAGGGTCTATATGCCCGGTATTTTTTGGGGCTCTGTTACGAAAAAGTCCGGGATCTGGACAGGGCCATCGCCCAGTGGGACAAAATCTATGCGGTGAAAAAAAATTTCCGGGACGTGGGGGAAAAGCTGGCCCAGTATCAGGAACTCCGGTCCGACGACAACATCAAGGATTACCTTACCTCCGCCCCGGCGGATTTTATCGAACTCTGCAAGGCTGTGATAAGCCAGCGCATGGACCTCCAGATGCAGAATATAAAAACCCTTCCCGACGGCTGCGAGCTGACGGCCATTGAAAATGATTCCGCAAAATGGCGGAACAACCGCAAAATGCCCCGGCTTATCCGCTTTTACCGCAGCCCCGATCCGGTGGATGAACCCCGGGTTCGTTCCATTCTGGACGACGCGAAGGATCGCAACATTACCAGGGCGGCGGTGATAACCAGCGCCGAATTTACCCGGGCCGCGCTTGACTACGCCAATTCCCGGCCCATAGAACTTTTTAACAAAGAAAAACTCCAAACCATGCTTCAGGGACTTGCCCTGCCCCAAAAGGGGAAATCCTCCTGGCATTCATAAACAAGGGGAATTTCCCAAAACTTCAGTTTTTGGGAAAGGCTCCAAGGACGGGTATTTATGGCGGTTTTATCGATCCAGTCCCATGTGGTATACGGATACGCGGGGAACACCGCGGCGGTTTTCCCCCTTCAACGGCTGGGCCGTGAAGTCTGGGCGATCAACACGGTGGAATTTTCCAACCATACGGGCTACGGCGCCTGGCGGGGGAAGGTTCTGGGCGCGGAACTGGTGCATGATTTGGTTACCGGCCTTGAGGAACGGGGAGTCCTCCCCCGCTGCGAGGCGGTTCTTTCCGGTTATCTGGGAGATGCGGAAGTGGGCCGGGCCATTACGGATGCGGTAAAGCGGGTGCGAAACGCGGCCCCCGGCGCCCGGTACTGCTGCGATCCGGTGATGGGCGATGTGGGCCGGGGTTTTTATGTAAAGCCCGGCATCCCCGAAATTTTCAAAAACGAAGTTATCGGTCTGGCGGATATTATCACCCCCAACCAGTTTGAACTGGAGGCCCTGACGGAGCGGCGGGTTGAAAATTTTGACGAGGCCCGCCGGGCTATTGATATGCTCCACCAACAGGGGCCCGCTGTAGTACTGGTTACCAGTTACCGGGGCCGGGAGAACCCCCCGGAAACAAACGGAAAGGCCCATATCGGGATGCTGGTTTCGGACAAGACCGGGGTCTACCATATCCGCACCCCCGAGCTTCCCCTGGGGGCCGGCATGGCCGGTTCCGGGGATTTAACCGCGTCGGTGTTCCTTTCCCGGTATCTGGAAAGCGGCGATATACGGCAGACCCTGGAACAGACCACCGCGTCGGTCTTCGGCATCCTCAAGGCCGCCCCCCAATCCGGGGAACAACCGGGAACGCCGCCGGAACTGCCGATCATCCAGGCCCAGGGCGAACTGGCCGCCCCCTCGTTCCGTTTTCAGGCGGAAAAGCTTTAGGCCATGAGTGATCCGGGGGTCAAAACATTCTGGGGCGGCTTCCCCTGGAACCGCTTTGCCGCTTTTATCGCCCCCGGCGCGGACCGTTTCGCCCTGCTCAAATCCCTGACGGAAGAGGCGGGCCTGAATGCGGTGGTAATCCCCATCGGGGAAAACCGCCACTTTTTTGTGTTTCCGCCGGGGCAAAATATCAAAGCCGCCGGGGAATTCCCCTTCCGGGGGCAGAGCCCGGTCATTCTGGCCGCCCACTACGATCGGGTTCCCGGCAGTCCCGGCGCCAACGACAACAGCGCCGCGGTGTTTCAGCTTTTGCTGGCCGCCGGAAAGCTGGGGGAACAGAACACCGGGAACTGGATTATCATCTTTACCGACAAGGAAGAGCTGCTGGCCGGGGAAGGCATCCAGGATCAGGGTTCTTTTGGCCTGGCGGAAAAACTGAAACGATGGGGCCTGGGGAAGGCCCGGGTGTTTATCTTTGACGCCTGCGGAACCGGGGACACCCTCATCGTCTCCAGCACTACCGGTTATTTTTTGAAAAACGACGAACGTCCGGGGCTCCGCAAAACCCTGCGGCTGGTCCGGAACCTCCAGGATCAGGCCCTGAAAACCGCCCGGCAGCTTCGGATGGACAAGGTGCTGCTGATCCCCACCCCTTTTTCCGATGACGCGGGCTTCCTCCGGGCCGGCATCCCCGCCCAGACCATCACGGCCCTTCCCGCCGGGGAAGCCGCCCCCTACGCCGGGGCTCTGCGGAAACACCCGGACCTGGCGGAACGCCTGATCTCCGGGGCCCTTCGGGAAAGCGCCGGGCGGCTCCTCATCCCCGAAACCTGGCGCGTCATCAACAGCTCCGCGGACAGCCCCCTCCGCCTGACCCCGGAGACCTACAGCCGGGTCATCCGCTTCGCCGCGGAACTCTGCCGGGAATAGGGGCCGGGGCTTTCCTTAACCTTTGACCAGCAGCCCCACTGTTTCGGCGATATACATGGTGTGGTAATCGCTTTCGGGGTAGCAGTTTTTCTGAATCGCCGGATCCAGAAATCTGGCCGGTTCAAAGGCATGGGTATAGAGCTTGCGGCAGACGATGATCTCCGAGGCTTCCGCAAAGCCGATGACCCCCTGGGCCCTGCCGTTGAAGATGCTCCGGTCAAAGACAATGGGGCTCAGGCCCGCGGCGGCGGCCTTGTCAATATCCCGGCCCGATTTATCGCCGCAGACGGCCAGGGCCTTGCGGTGGCTTTTGTCAAAAAAAGCCAGGGTAAAAAGGGAGTTGGCTTCCACAAATTCCCTCGTGTAACGGTGGGGCCGGATAAACACAAAGGCCACATCCTGGCTCCAGAGTTCCCCCAGACCGCCCCAGGAAACAGTCATGGTGTTCCAGTTTCCCCCGGCCTTTGCGGTATCCCCGGCGCTCAACAGGGCCCAGTCATCGCCGATCCGCTTTACCGGAGACCCGGACAATTCGCGGATGTTTTTTTCGATCCAGCCTTTTCCCGCCGGAACCACACTTTTCTGTTCCATAACTTCTCCTTATCTGACTTCTCACGTACTAATATACACCCAGCAATTTGGCGTAGGCTTCCAGCGCGGGGTCGCCGGCTTCACGGGCCAGGACTTTTTTGGTGAGGATTTTCCCCAACTGGACGCCCTCTTGATCAAAACTGTTGAGGTTCCACACAAAGCCCTGAAACATCACCTTGTTTTCAAAATGGGCCAATAGCGCCCCCAGCGCCTTTGGGGTCAGCCGCTGGCCGCAGATAAGGCTTGAAGGCCGGAAGCCGGGGAAATCCTTGTTCCGGTTTCCGTCAGCCTGCCCTTTGGCAAAGGCCACAATCTGGGCGGCCAGATTCGCGTTGAGTTTCAACTGGCTGCCGGAGCCCTCCACCAGTACATCGTCCTTCCGCTGGCTCTGGGCAAAACCCATAAACTGGAGGGGCACAATGTCCGTTCCCTGGTGGAGCAGTTGATAAAAAGAATGTTGGCCATTGGTGCCCGGTTCGCCAAAAACCACGGGGCCTGTGGAATAGGCCAGAGGCCCGCCGTTCCGGTTCACCCGTTTGCCGTTGGATTCCATGTCGAGCTGCTGGAGATGGGCGGGGAACCGGGAAAGGGCCTGACTGTAGGGCAGCACCGCCGTATAGGGATAGCCCAAAAAGTTCCGTTCCCACACGCCGATCAGCGCGTCCAGCAGGGCGGCGTTTTTGCGGATCTCCGGTTCCAGAGCCAGCCGGTCCGCCTCCGCCGCGCCGGAGAGGAAGTCCCGGAAAACATCGGGCCCAAAGGCCAGCGAGAGGACGCAGCCCCCCACCGCGGAGGATGAGGAATACCGGCCCCCGATAAAATCGTCAATATAAAAGGAATCCAGATACGCGGGATTCCGGGCCAGCGGGCTTGTTTCGCTGGTTACGGCGATCATGTGTTTGCCCGGATCCAGCCCTGCCCCGGCAAGTTTATCCTTTACAAAGAGTTCGTTTGCCAGCGTCTCCTGGGTGGTTCCGCTTTTGGAAACCAGAATGAACAGGGTCTCTTCCAGCGGCAGAGATGCGGTAACCTGCGCCGCATCGTCGGGGTCTACATTGGAAATAAAGGCAGCCCGGAGTTTCTGTTTCCCCTCCGCGGCGGCCCAGTTTTCCAGCGCCAGATACAGGGCCCGGGGCCCCAAATCCGAACCGCCGATACCGATCTGGGCCGCGGCCCGGAAGGGTTTGCCGGTGCTTCCCCGGAGCTTCCCGCTGTGGACCTCCGCGGCAAAGGCGGAAAACCGCTCCCGTTCCTGCCGGTAAAAATCCCCGATATTTTTCCCTTCATGGATCACCGGTTTTCCCAGTTCCCCCCGGAGCAGATGGTGGAGAACCTTGCGGTTTTCCCCGGTGTTCATCACTTCCCCGTCCAGCAGGGCCCGGTATTTGGGGATCAACTCCTGTTCATCCGCCAGCGACTGGAGGGCCGTCAAGGCCTCATCGTCCACCGTCTTGGCAGCCCAGGAATAAACCAGTCCCGCCGCCATGGGAGTCCGGTACTGTTCAACCCTGGCGGCGTTGAGCCGTCCTGTAAAATCGTATGTTTTGTACAGGGCCGCCAGGTTCCGCAAGGTCCGGCAGGCGGCGGTTTTGTCAAAATCCGTATAGTTCATGTTTTGCTCCATGCCGCGTATCAGGCCGCGGCGGCCTTTTCCCCAGGGGTTTTACGGGCATAGGGCACGAAAACCTCCGGAACTCCCGGTTGGGTTTCCGGAAGTTCCCGTTAATTTTCCAGATCAGGAATACTCTCCTTCATCCGAGTCATAAAATTCTCCCCGCTGATCCCTTCCCGAAGGCAGACAAAAACCGTGTCGTCCCTGCCGGCAATGGTTCCCAGCACATCGTCGAGCCCCAGATTGTCCACCGCCAGCGCCACCGAATCAGAATGGCCCGAGTAAGTTTTTATCACCACCATATTACCGGACCATTCGATGGAGATACAGCCCCGCAGGAAGTCATGGGCGCAGGTCCGCTCCGTTTCCTGCCGTTCATCGCCGCCGGATAGAGAGTAAATATAGCCGTTGCGGCCATCGGAGATTTTGCCCACCTTGAGGAGCTTTAGATCCCGGGAGAGGGTCGCCTGCGTTACCACAAAACCTTCTTTCTGCAAATGGCTGAGCAGGATTTCCTGAGACTCGATCCGGGAGGTTTTAATCAGTTTTCTGACGGCCTTTAAGCGGGCCACCCTTTCTTTCACGTGTATCTCCGGTAAATGGCGGGGACGCGATACAAATTCCCGCCACGAATAATTATTCGATAATCCTGTATAAATTTACATGAAACCGGGCGTTTTGACAACCGGGCAGGGGGCGGCGCGGAATTTCCGGGGGAAAAACGGGATTTTCGGGACTTTTGTTATGGAAAGAACATGAAAATAACCGATAATAAAATCAGGACCGTGGAAATTTTCCCGCGGCCCGGAAGCAAAATGGAAAAACAGGACGCCTCTCGGGAAGAAACCGGAACGCCGGATCCTCAAAATCCCCAGTCTATACTGCTGGGAAACAAAAACGATGGAAATTTGCGCGTAACTTTTCTGAACAACGATATGGAAGCCATAGCGGATTTTATTCCCCCTCTGGGCAGCGGCGCGCCCCTCACGCTGGAACAGGTTTGGGACATTCTGGAAAAACTCAAGATTCTTCACGGAATCCGCCAGGACGCGGTGGAAAAGGCTCTGGAGGAGTGTAACGCCACGCGCAGGCTGGTAAAGGATGTGGTGATTGCCAAAGGCGACGCGCCGGTCAGCGAAGTTGCCGAATATTTCGAGATCAATCCCCACCTGAACCAGGTTTCCGGCCCGGCGGACAGCAAGAGCCGCATCGACTACCGGGCCAGATCTCCCTTTGTCATTGTAAAAAAGGGGCAGGCGCTGGCCCGGCTGCGGCCCCGGAAGGCGGGGAAGGAAGGGAAAACCGTCCACGGCGCGGCCCTGCCCTTTCAGATGATCCGCCCCGAGGGGGTAAACGGCGGGGCCAACACCCGGAACGACGGCAAGCTTATTCTGGCGGAAATCAACGGCCAGCTCATCGAAAACCACCGGGAACTAAGTGTTCAGGAATCGCTGATGATCAAGGGGGCAGTGGGCTACGGCACGGGGAACATTATCTTCCCCGGCGACGTGTTTATCGAAGGCCCCGTATCCGACGGCTTCAAGATTTATTCCGGCGGCTCCATCACGATTAAACAGACCTTTGACGTTACCGACGTGGTAGCCAGGGGGGATCTTACCGTGGCGGGGGGGATTATTGGCCGGGGCGCGGCGCTGGTAAAATCCGGCGGCGCGGTGCGGACCAAATTTATCGAAAACTGCCGCCTTGCGGCCCGGAAAGCCATCACCGTGGATTCAGGGATCATCAACTCCAGCGTCTTTACCCTGGAATCCATTGAGGTAGGGGAAAAGGGGATGATCCTTGGGGGGGAGGCCTACGCGGTTCACGGGATCAAGGCCGGGGGCATCGGCAAAAAAACCGGCAAGGCCCCCCGGATTCACTGTGGCATTGATTTTACCGCCCAGCAGGAAAAAGAAAAAAACAACAACCTGCTGCGGATCCTCGCGGCCAAACTGACGAGGCTCCGCGAGATGATGGCCGACCCCGGAGGGAACGCGGAACAGCGGGCCAAAATGGAGGAACTGCTCCGGCGGCTGGAAACGGAACAGCAGCAGGCAGCGGCCAGGGTGTCGGACCTTCTGGGACGGATCAACACCGACGAAAACGCCGCGGTGGAAGTGCCGGGAGAGATCGTGGCGGGCACCCTCATCGAAATTTGCCAGGTGGCCCTCTTTGTGACGGAACCCCTGCGGAAGGTCCGCATCAGACTGGACAAGGCCACGGGGAAAGTGATCAGCGAAGCGCTGTAGGCGGGCCGGATTGAGGTGTCGAAGGTTCCGCGGGCAAGCGAACCCTATGCGTCCAGAGCGAAAAACCGGCGGCTGTTGGCGGAAGTTTCCGCCGCCAGGGTTTCCGCGTCTTTGCCCAGAATACCGGCGATAAAGGCGGCGATGTGAACCAGGTTGGCGGGCTCGTTCCGGCCATTCCGCTGGCGCCCCGGCATATTCCGCGGCGTCAGATAGGGGGCGTCGGTTTCCAGCAGCAGCTTGTCCGGGGGGATTTTTTTGACCAGGGGGATTAAATGCCGGCCCCGCCGCTCGTCGCAGATCCATCCGGTAAGGCCGATGTAGGCATCCAGCGCCAGATACGCTTCCAGTTCCCCTTCCCCGCCGGTAAAACAGTGTACCACCATACGGCAGATATCGGCCCGCCGTTTTTTGAGGATCGCAAAAAAATCCGCAAAGGCGTCCCGCTCGTGAAGGAACAGGGGTTTCCCCAGTTCCGCGGCCAGATCGATCTGGGCTTCAAAACATTCCCGCTGGCGGTCCCGGGGGGAATAGTCCCGGTTGTAGTCAAGGCCGCACTCTCCCACGGCAACTACGGCTTCCGCCGCCCCGGGCCGGGCCGCCAGGCTGCGGATCTGTTCCCGGGCCGCCGCTTCCCAGAAACGGGCGTTGTGGGGGTGGACTCCCGCGGTGGCGTAGAGCTTCCCCGGACAGCGGGCGGCATATTCCGCGGCCCGGAGGCTGCTTTCCCCGCTTGAACCGGTAATCACCAGCGGGGAGACCCCCGCCGCTTCCGCCGCCGCCGCTACCGCCTCCCGGTCCCGGTCAAAGGCGGCGTTCATCAGATTCACGCCAATATCAATTAAAGCCATGACGCCAGAAAAGCCTCCCGGTTTATTTTTTGGAACAAGCTCGTCTATTATCCGCCAACCCGCGGTTAGCCTGCAAGTCTTGCAAAATACTCCGCATTTTGCTATTTTTAAGCGGTTGGTGTTCAAAAACATCAGTCCCCTTTGGGCCCTGTAGTTTCTGAACAACCCTATTGTACCGCCATGACGGGGTAAAAAATAGGCCGCAAGGCTATTTGGTCTATGGAGGCTGCCATGTATAGTACCGGAACCGCCTATCTGCTTTGGTTTCTTTCGTTCTTCGGAGCCCTGGGATTCCACCGTTTTTATCTGGGAAAAATTCCCACCGGGATTCTCTGGATGTGTACCGGGGGCTTAAGTATGTTTGGTTCGTTTTATGATTTTTTCACCCTCCCCGGTCAGGTTCGGGAGGCCAATATCCGAAACGCCATCTACAACGGCGCGGCCCAGGGAAAGCAGGGCGGCTGGCGCTACGTCAATGACGGCGAGTTCCACCATGTCCGGGAAAAAGAAACGGTGGAGCGGACCATTCTCCGTCTGGCAAAAGAGAACAACGGGATCATCTCGGCCAGCGAAGTGGCTCTGGCCGCCAACATCTCTATCGATCAGGCCAAGAAGGATCTGGACGCGCTGGTAAGCAAAGGCATCGCGGAACTCCGGGTCCGCAAAACCGGTACCCTGGTATACACCCTCCCCGAAATGATGGACCGCGACGAACCGCTGGAAGATTTTTAAGGAACCCCGGAAAACGTTCCGGCTGTCGCGGAGACCGGGCCGCCTGCGGGCCTTGCCGAACAATTTCAGGTAAAAAAACGGCAACTATCCCAACAACTCCGCCAGCCCGGCCAAAAGTTTCCGGGCTTCTCCGGCGGCGCCTGGGTCCCCCGGGGCCGGGCGCACTGCCGGGGGGGCCGCAAATTCTTCCCCCGCCTCTTTGATCAGGGCGCGTCCCTGTTCCGCCGCTTCTTCCAGCGTCCCGGCGGCTTCCAGTTCGCCGATCAGGGCTTCCACTTCCGGGGCTCCCGCGCCCCCGGCGCGGGCGGCGGCAAAACAACGGGCCGTAAAGTCCCGGCGCTCGGGCTGGCGGTACAGGTAGAGCAGGACGGGGAGGCTCTTTTTCCCCTCCACCACGTCATCGCCCCGCTTTTTCCCCGGAATCCCCGAAGTCAGGTTTTTCACATCGTCCAGAATTTGAAAGCCCACCCCAAAATTTTCCGCCGCTTTCCCCAGCCGTTCCCCCTCGGCCTCAAAGCCCGGCCCCGCTGTGGCGGCCCCCAGGACGGCAGCCAACCGCGCCAGACACCCGGTCTTGAAGCGGCACATGACAAGGTATTCGTCCAGACCAGGGAGGGAGCCAAAATTCCGGTGCCAGTGGATGTCCATGGCCTGCCCCAGGTGGAGCTTCCGTATATATTCGCCCCAGCAGGCGTAGATCCGGGCTTTTTGTTCCGCCGGAACGGCCGTTCCCCAGGCGTCAATGCAGCTTAAGGGGAGGAAGTACAAAAAACAGCCCCCGTTTATGGCCGTGTCAACGCCGAAAAGAATGTGGGCCGCGGGCCTGCCCCGGCGTTCATCGGAATTATCCTCGATGTCATCGTGGATGAGGCTGGCATTGTGGCAAAATTCCACCAGCGGCGTCAGGGGCAGGGCCGCGTCTCCGCCCCCCAGACTTTCGCAGACCAGCGTCATCAAAAGGGGCCGCCAGCGCTTCCCCCCCCGGGAGAGAAGATCCCGCCCCGGATTGATCAGAGCGGCCAGCAGTTCTTCCCGAATCGGTCCTTCCAGACCGGGAAACACCTGTTCCGCCCAGGCGGTGCCGGGACGGGTGGGAAGCCAGCGATCCAGCACGGCTTCAATTTTTTCGATTCTGCGGGTATACTCCTGATCCATACCTGATTTTACCCGAGGCGGAAACCTGATGGAAGGCCCCGGCCCGGTTATCCCGCGAACCGGTGAGCGGGTCAAAGGAATTGTTGATGGCGGATTACACAAAACCCGATTTCTGGTCCCAAAAGGCGCAAAAAGAAGGCTATCCGGCCAGATCGGTGTATAAGCTTAAAGAAATGGATGAAAAATTCCGCTTGCTGGACCCGCCAGGCCGGGGAGGACGCGGCCTTCGGATTCTGGATCTGGGGGCCGCGCCGGGGAGTTGGAGCCTCTATATCCTGCGGAAATTCACCGGAAGAACAGGCGGCGCCGGGGCCCTGTCTCTCACCGCCGTTGACCTGTCCCCCCTCCCCCCCCGGTTTGGCCGGGACCTTGCGGCGGAGGGCGGTTTTACGTTTATTCAGGGGGACATAAGCGCCGCGGAAATTCGGGAGGCGATTCTGGCGCGGGGCCCCTTTTCCCTGATATTGAGCGACGCCGCCCCGGCCACCACGGGAAACCGTTCCGTGGACGCCCTCCGCTCTCTGGAACTGGCGGAAACGGCGCTGTTCTACGGGGGGCAGGCCCTGGAACCAGGGGGCGCCCTGGCGGTCAAGGTCTTTCAGGGCGGGGACTCCCAGGGCCTCCTGAAAAAAATCCGGGAACTCTTTGAGAGCGGAAAAAGCTTCAAGCCCCAGGCATGCCGCCGGGAATCCTTTGAAACCTACTATCTGGGACTGGGGAAACGCTAAAAACCGGACGGATGCGTCTACTTTGCACCGCATTGCAAAATAGTCTTGACTTTTTTGCAGTTTATTGCAAAATAGTCATATTATGCGGCGGAAACAAAAAGAACGGATACTCAAAGACCTTGATTCAAAGCTCGTGTTTATCACCGGGCCCCGGCAGGTGGGAAAAACATGGCTTGCCCTGGACATCGCCAGGGAATTCAAAAATCCTCTATACCTGAATTACGACCGTCTTGAAGACCGGGAAATCATCCGGAACGAAAGCTGGCTGCCTGCGGTTGATTTGCTCATTTTTGACGAAATTCACAAAATGAGCGGCTGGAAACCGTATCTCAAAGGGATATTTGATACCAGGCTCCCGGCTCTCAAAATCATGGTTACCGGCAGCGCCCGGCTGGAATTCGTCCGGCAGACCGGGGATTCCCTGGCGGGGCGCTTTTTTGCCCACCGCCTTTTTCCGTTTTCGTCCGGGGAACTGGCCGCGGCGGATCATCCTGACGGCCTGGATCGGCTTATCAGCCGGGGGGGGGTTCCCCGAACCTTTTCTGGCCGAAGAAGATTCCTGGGCGCTGCGCTGGAGGAACCAGTATACCGACGGGCTCATCAGGGAGGATGTCCTTGATTTTGAAAAAATAAGCGATTTTAAATCCCTGTCCCTGACCCTGGAATTGCTGCGGAAGCGGGTGGGATCCCCGCTCTCTTATTCTTCCATTGCCCGGGATCTGGAAATAGCGCCCAATACGGTCAAAAAATACATTCAAATTTTCGAAGCCCTCTACATCGTTTTCAGGCTTACCCCTTTTACGGACAACATCGCCCGGTCCCTCCTCAAGGAACCGAAACTGTATTTTTACGACACCGGTATGGTTCTGGGGGATGAGGGCATCAAATTTGAAAATCTGGCCGCCCTGTCCCTGGCAAAGGAGGCTGCCGCCGCGGAGGACATCCGGGGCATACGGAGTACCCTGCACTACCTCAAAACCAAAGACGGCAGAGAGGTCGATTTTTGCTACGTCGAAAACGGAGCCATCCGTTTTTTGGCGGAAACAAAACTTTCCGATGCGAATATAAGCAAAAACCTGGCATACTTTACCGAAAAATACGGCGCGCCGGGCGTACAAATCGTGAAAAACCTGAAACGGGAGCGAACTCAGGGGCCGGTCGCCCTGCGCCGGGCGGACGGCTTTTTACGGGAACTGTTTTAAGGAAAACGCGAACAGCGCTATTTCCGCTTCTTCCACCGGATATACACTTGCCGGCCCGTTCCGTTTTCCTGAGGCCGTTCCTCCGTCTCAAACTGGGGAATGGCCCGGAACAGGTCGCCCAGTTTTTTGAAGCCGTAGTTCCGGGGGTCAAATTCGCTGGACCGGTTGTTGATCTTCTGCCCCACCCCGCCAAGATAGGCCCAGCCGGATTCGTCAGCCAGATCGTCCACCGCGTCCCGCAGGAGCTTGAGCAGCTTCCGGTCCACCTTGAAGTCCCGCCGTGGGCGTACCGCGGGGCGGCTTTCGTCTTCGTCCCCTTCTTCCTGAATGTCCCGGAGAATTTCGGTATAAACGAATTTGTCGCAGACCGACACAAAGGCCCGGGGGGTTTTCTTTTCCCCAAAGCCGTAGACCGTCAGGCCGCTTTCCCGAAGCCGGGCCGCGAGCCGGGTAAAATCCGAATCGCTGGAGACAATGCAGAAGCCGTCGAGTTTTTCGCTGTAGAGCAGATCCATGGCATCGATGATCATGGCCGAATCGGTGGCGTTTTTCCCGCTGGTATAGGAAAACTGCTGAATCGGCTGGATAGCGTATTCCAGCAGCCGGTCTTTCCACGACCGGAGGTTGGTGCTGGTCCAGTCGCCGTAGATCCGTTTAACGCTGGCGACGCCGTATTTGGCCACCTCGTCCAGAAGTCCTTCGATGATGGCGGGCTGGGTATTGTCCGCATCAATGAGGACCGCCAGTTTCGCCTGATTGATGCCGGAGGATTGATTTATCGCCATGGGCGTGTTTGAAAAAGGTAATAACGGCATATCATTCTCCAAAAATTGATTTTTTGATCCGCCGCAAAAGGCTGATCTTCCCCAGGGGGATACGGATGTATTCCTCCGGGGCTTTCCCGGGTTCCCCCGGTTCCGGGGACAGGGGCCGCAGCACCAGGATGCTTTCTCCGCCGGCTTTTTCCAGTGCCTCGGGGATTCCTGTTACCGGGACGGAGCCCTGCGGCCAGGTTACTTCCACCAGCGACTTTGAACCGATGGACTGTTTGGCGATGGCCGCCTTTCCCACATAATCTAGCAGCCGGGCCTCCAGTTTTTCATACCGGACGGAAGCCTCTTCAAGCTGGGATTCGCTCAGAACCAGCCGCCGGTTTATCCGGGAGGACAGTTCGTCCCGTTCCTCTTTGCTGAAGGGCATTTTTTCCAGCGCCTTCCGGAACCGCGCTTTGAGGGATTCCCCTCCGGATTCCGGCGCGGGCCCGGCGGCAGGGGAGACGGCAACTCCCGGAAAAGACGCCGCGCTGTGCAGGGGCGGAAAAAGCCCCCGGTTCCCCGCGAGAGGGGCGGTTTCCGAAACATGGCCGGCTCGGGCTGTGCCGGCCTCCAGGGAAATAAGGTCCACCCCGGCCTTCCGCAGAGCCGCCGCCGCGTCTTCCGTGCCGGAGCCGGAAAGGAGGTAAACCCCCGGCGCCAGGGTTTCCCGGATCAGAGCCGCTACCGGCGCCGCCTCCGCCAGATACCGCCGCTCTTCCGAAAGAGCCAGCACGATCCCCCGGCGAAGGCGCACTTCGACCCGGCGTTTTTCCCACTCCTTCAGCGACCAGATGAGATTTTCATCCGCCGGTTTTTGGGCAAGTTCTTCCAGCAGGGCGATCATCCCCGCCGCGTCCAGCCCCCGGTCAAAGCCCCGGACCGCCGAATCCCGGGTTAGTTCAAACCGGGCCGCCACGCCGGTCTCCCGGATGACAAGGAACGACGCCAGCTTTAGCATAGCGGCAAAGGCGATTCCCGGATAGAGGAGGCAGGAGAAAGGGCTGTCCATGGCCAGCACGGGAGGAGGCCCGCCCGCGGTGGAACCATCCGTAGCGGAACCATCGGCGGCGGAACCGGCGGTTTCCGAACCGGGGGAACCGCCTGCCAGCGGCCCGGCGGCCCAATAGCCCGGAGCAGGGGAAACGAGCAGGCCCATATTTTCCAGCACCCCGGCAAGCCGCTCAAACACGAGGGCTCCGCCTGCCCCTTCCTGCCGGGCGGCCCGGTTTTCCCGCTCCAGGATATTGGCGAAGCGCCGCAGGGTTCCCGGCGGATACCAGCGGCCCGGCCCGGCCTGATCGACCAGCCGGTGGATCAGGGCCGCCAGCGAATGGATCCGGCCCCGGAGCAGATGCGGCCCGGCGGCTCCGGCCCCGCCTTCCTCATGCAAAAAACAGTAAGCGCCCGCGGCCCAATATTCCATCCGTTCCCGGGGGGAAAGTTCCGCAAAGGCGGCAAGCCGCCGTTCATCCGGCACAAGGCTCTCCCCTTCGGGCCTGAGCAGCCCCAAAAGCCGGAGCCCTCCCGCCAGGGATTCAAGGTCAAAGCCCGGAAAAATCCGCCCCCCCGCGTCCATCGTTTTTTTGCGAAGCCCTCCTTCGATTTTGAAAAACCGGGACTCTTCAGCCACAAAGGACAGAATCCCCCCGATAAACCGGTCGTCCGCCACAGGCCGGGCCGCCGGGGTCTCCACAGTTCCGGCGGGAATCGAAGGGAAAAGCAGGGCCGTATCCGCGGCAAGGGGGGCCAAAACCGGTTCAAGGGCCGGGTTCAGGGCCAGCCGGCTCTGCCCTTCTTCCCGGAAACGGTAGAGGATAAACCGCTCTTCCAGATTCAGGAGAATGTCGTGGAGGGCCGCGTAACTCAGTTCCCCGGCAAAAAAACTTTCCAGTTCCCCCGGCGCGGGTTCCCCCAGAACCGCCGCGGCGGCGATGATCCGAGCGTCCCCTTCATCAATATACGAGGCAATGGTTTTTTGAATCTTCGCTTTGGAGAACAGGGTTTCCAAATCCGCCAGGAGCCGTTGCTTGTTGAAGGGGGTTTTGATATTGCCGAAGATGCTCCGCAGCAGTTCAAAAAAAGAACTGTCCGGCAGAGTCATCAGCGCGGACTTCCAAAATTCAAGGGGCCGGAACAGGGGCCTCATGGAAGCGGAGCCTTTTTGCCGTGCGGCGTCCCCGTGGTAATCCCGGCGGCGGCTTCCGGCAGCGCCCAATGCTGAATCGAATACTTGTAGCCCTGCTCGGCCAGAAATTTCTGGCGGTTCGCCGCAAATTCCTCTTCCACGGTGTACCGGGACACAAGGGTGAAAAACCAGGCGTTTTTTCCCTTGGGCCGCAGAATCCGCCCCAGCCGCTGGGCCTCTTCCTGCCGGGAGCCGAAGGAGCCTGAGACCTGTACGGCCATGGACGCGTCGGGCAGATCGATGGCAAAATTGGCCACCCGGGACACCACGATGACCCGGACTTCACCTTTTTTGAAGGCGCCGTAGATCCGCTCCCGCTCCGCATTGGGAGTTTTCCCGGTGATTAAAGGCGCGTGAAGAAGCCCCGCCAGCTTCCCCAGTTGGGACAGGTACTGGCCGATCACCAGAATCTGATCCTCCCGGTGATTTTCCACCAGTTGGCGGACAATCTCTTCCTTCCGGGGGTTCTCGCTGGCGATCCGGTACTTCTCCCGGGGCGGGGCCACGGCATAGGGGATTTTGAGGTTCTCCGGCAGGTCCAGCCGGATTTCGGTGCAGAGCGCTTCGGCGATCCAGCCCTTGCCTTCCAGGTCTTTCCAGGGCACGTCGTAGCGTTTGGGCCCCACCAGGCTGAACACTGCATCCTCCGCGCCGTCCTCCCGGATCAAGGTGGCGGTGAGCCCCAACCGCCTGACGGCCTGAAGTTCCGCGGTAACCCGGAACACCGGCGCGGGGAGCAAATGCACTTCGTCGTAGATGATGAGCCCCCAGGGCCGTTCCCGAAACAGGCGGAAGTGGGGAAAGTCCGCGTCCCGGCCAGGCCGCCAGGTGATGATCTGGTAGGTGGCGATGGTTATGGGCGCTACGGATTTTGAGTCCCCCGTGTATTCGGCAATCTGATCCCGGCTCAGATTCGTCTTGTCCAGCAGCTCTTCGATCCACTGATGAACCGCCGCCACGTTGGTGGTCAGCACGAGGGTGTTGGTTTTCATCAGGGACATCAGGAGCATCCCCACGATGGTTTTCCCGGAACCGCAGGGAAGCACCACTACCCCGTAGCCCGTACCGGGCCCGCCGGATCCCAGCACCGATCTGGCCGCCTCGATCTGGTAGTCCCTGGGGGCGAAAGTCCTGCCGCCGGCGCTGACGGACCGGAGGGCGAAGTCCAGGGCCTCCCCTTTCACCAGCGGGGCCTCGTCCTGCACCGGCCAGCCCAGCCGGATCAATTCCCGCTTCACGGCCCCCCGGTCTGTCAGCCGCAGGCTGAAGCCCCCGCCGCTCCGCCGGAGGTATTTTTCCAGCCCCCTTGCCGCGCCGATTTCCTCCAGAACGGCCTCTTCCCCGGCGCTGAGAAACAGCTCGCCGGTAGAACCGGGAACGCCGGTCATGCGGATTTTGCCGTACCGGGCCATGGCGTCGGCGAAACCTTCTACAATGCCTCCCGGTATGGGGTACCGGGTAAATTCGTTGAGGGCCCCGGCCACATCGGCGGGCCCGAATCCCGCGCTGGCGGCGTTCCAGAGGGACAGGGGGGTGATCCGGTAGGTGTGGATATGCTCCGGTGATTTTTCCAGTTCCGCAAAAGGCAGAATCGCGGCCCGGGCCTCCTCCGCCCGGGGGCTATGCACATCAAGGAGCAACGTCCGGTCACTTTGGACAATCAGGGGATTCGCCGGGTTTATCGCCATAACCGGTCTATTATAGAAGGAGTCCGGTAAAGTGTGAAGGCGGCGTCAAAAACCTTTAGGGCGGGCCGTAATCCCCGTGATATTGGACTTGTTCAAAAACTGAAGTTTTTAAACAACCCTATTCTGTCTTTCGGAAATATCACGATCCCTTGAATATGAATGACAACTTCCGTATACTTCTATTGTCATGATTCCATTCAAGCTGGTATCCCCCCGGGATTTTATCCCCCGCACCTTTGAAATTTTTTCAAAGGGGGAGGGAAAGAAGTATAACTGGAAATCCCTGGGGAAGGACTGCATTGCGGGGTTCACCGTCGGGGTCGTGGCCATGCCCCTGGCTATGGCGTTCAGCATCGCCGCCGGGGGAACACCCGCCCAGGGACTATATACCGCCATCGTGGCGGGTTTTATCATCAGTTTTCTGGGGGGCAGCCGTTTCCAGATCGGGGGGCCCACCGGGGCCTTTGTGGTGATCATTTTCGGGATTATACACAGTCACGGCATGGAGGGCCTCACCCTGGCGGCCCTCATGGCGGGTCTGTGGCTGGTGGTCATCGGCTTTACCGGGCTGGGACGCTTTATCAAATTTATCCCCTATCCGGTTACTACGGGCTTTACCACCGGAATCGGCGTCCTGATTTTTTCCCAGCAGATAAAGGATTTTTTCGGCCTTGAGACCGCGGGGACATCCCCGGATTTCATTCACATGTGGACTTCCTATGCCGGGACGTTTCAAAGTTTCCACCCCCTGACCTTGATGGTAGGGCTGGGAACCGCGGCGGTGATCGTCCTGATCCGTAAATTCGTCCCCCGGATTCCCGGCGCGGTGGCGGGGGTTGTTGCCGCCACGCTGATCTGCCATTTTCTGGCCCTGGATGTGGAAACCATCGGAGCGCGCTTCGGGGCCATCCCCCAAACCCTGCCCCTGCCGGCCCTGCCCCGGTTCAACTGGGTCATGTTCCGGGAACTTCTCCCGGCCAGCTTTACCATCGCCATGCTGGCGGCCATTGAGTCCCTCCTCACCGCGGTAGTGGCGGACGGCATGACCGGAGACCGGCACAAGGCCAGCATGGAACTAGTGGCCCAGGGGCTCGGCAATATCGCCGGGGCCCTTTTCGGCGGCATCCCCGCCACCGGAGCCATCGCCCGGACCGCCACCAACATCAAGGCCGGGGCCAAAAGCCCCGTGGCGGGAATGGTTCACGCCCTTACCCTGTTTCTGTTCATCCTCTTCCTGGCTCCCCTGACCTCGGCGATCCCCCTGGCAAGCCTTTCCGCGGTGCTGATCGTTGTCAGCTGGGACATGAGCAACATCCCCCGGTTTGTCCGCATCCTCACCAGGGCCCCAAAAAGCGACGCCCTGGTTCTTATCACTACCTTCGCGTTGACCGTAATGGTAGATTTGACCTTTGCGGTGGAAGTGGGGGTAGTGCTGGCGGCCTTCCTCTTTTTGCGGCGGATGATCGAAGTGGCGGGGATCAAGCCCGGCGATACGGACGTGGGCACCGAGGTGCTTTTCGGCAGTTCCGGGGCGAAAGAGGCTCTGCCGGAACACGGGAAACGCATCGAAGTCTACGAAATCGCGGGCCCCTTCTTTTTCGGCGTGGCGGACAGTTTACAGCAAACCCTCCGGGGCGTGGCGAAAAAACCCCGGGCCTTTGTCCTGCGGATGCGGGACGTTCCGGCGGTGGACTCCACGGGCATCGCCGCGCTGGAATCGTTCCTGACCCAGTGCCGCCGGGGAAAAACACAGCTCATCCTCAGCGAAATCCGGGAGCAGCCCCGGAAGGCGCTGGAAAAAGCGGGGTTCCTGAACGAAATCGGCGAGGCCAATATATGCGGCAGTCTGGAGGAAGCCCTGCAAAAGGCGGAATTCCATGCCGCGAAGGATCAGCATGGGAACTGAAAATTTTACTTCCCGGTTTTGCCGGAAATGCCTGGCGCAATCGCTTCCGGTGGACATGATGGTCCGTTTCGCCCGGATCATTTACCCTGAATACGATGTCTACCGGCGGACCGGCCTTTCCGCGGGAATGCCCATATCAAACCAGAGCGCGGCCCAGTGTATTGTGATGGATATGATTCAGGGCGGCCATTTCATCGACTTTGTGGAAGCTCTGATCAAAATCGACGCCAAGGGCTACATGGGCCGCCATTACCCCCTCAAGGGCCTGAACGATGTGGTAACGGGCCTGATCCAGGACGGCTACAGCTACGATCCGGTGTCGGGCCAGTTTTTTGAAAACCAGCGGGAACGGATAAGCCCGAACTGGGGCCGGCTCAACGAAGGGGAAGAACGGGAAATGACCCTGCTACGCTTTGATATGGCGGGCAGTTCGCGGCTGGTCAGGCAAAACCCTCGGGAAAAAATTGAAAAAGCCTATGCGGATTTACGGCTTATCATCAACCGGGCGGTTACCAGCCGGCTTGGCCGCCTCTGGAGCTGGGAAGGGGACGGCGGCATGGCGGCCTTTCTGTTCGGCGCCATGGAAAAAGCTTCGGTCTTCTGCGGCATGGAAATTCTCCACGAACTGTTTTTTTACAACCGAATGAAAAACCCCCTGCAGAACCCCATCGACATCAGGATAGGCGTCAATATCGGCTCCGTGTGTTATTATGCCGATGAAGCCAGGCGGCTGAAAAATGACGCCGTTAAACAGACCGTCAGCCTGGAATCGGCGGCGGCGGTCAATTCCATGGGGGTCTCCTACAATATTTATATTTCCATGGATCAAAACATGATTGGCCTCTTTAGCCCGGAAAAAAACAGACCCGGCGGCAAATACCGTTTATATCAGTTAAGGCTGGCGGAAACATGACGGTTTTTTTATTTTCATCACGAAAGACATCTCCCCTGAAAGGAGAATCCGCCGCTTCCCCGCAGATGCTTTCCCTTGACGCCCTGGCAAAACACCGGCCCGAAGGAGGCGATCTTTCCCTGCTGGATATTTCGGGGCTCGCCGCGGATGAATTAAAAAAGGCCTGCTCCCGGCTGAAAAAGACCTGCGCCGCATCGGACTGGGGCATTGTTGATCCCAGGGGTGAAGCCCCGGATCCGGCGGCCTTTTTCTTTGAAGGCGCGTCCGACTATATCGGCCCCGGCCTAATCAAAGGCGGGTGGAACAAAAAACGCATGGCCGCCGCCCTTTCATGGCGGCAGGATGCTCCGCGGGCCGCCGCAGACTCCGCCGCATCCGCCGGTTCTGAAAACGGCGGGGCCCGGAAATTTCCCGGCGGAAAATTTGAAGGCTGGAAATCCATCCACACCGGAACCACGGCGTCTTTTCTCTTCCTCTTTTTTTCTCTTTCAGGAACGTCGAACCTCCGCGCCCATCTGGGTGAAAGGGCGATAACCGCGGTGCAAAACCGCCTGCGCGATACGCTGCAGCAGAATTTGCAGGAAAGCCAGGCCCTGCTCTGGATGGAGTCCGAATTCAGCAGCCTTTTTTTGGTTCCCCCCCGGGGGCCCAACGCCAGGGCCGCTGTGGAGGCAAGCCTTCGGATGATCGCGGGCTGCCGGCTGATCGGCATTGAAAAACTCGGTCTTTCCATGCCGATAAATTTTACTTTTGCCCTGCATTACGGGAAAACCGTTTTCCGGGCCCCCGGAAAAACGGGGACCATAGTCTCCGATGCGGTAAACTATATCTTTCATCTGGGGAACAAAAAAGCCGAACCGGGCCGCCTGACCATTTCCGCCGATGTAAGCGGAGAAGCCATTCCCGAGAGGCTGAAAGACCTGTTCGTCCCCGCGGGAATTTACGAAGAACTGCCGATCCGCCATTCACGGCTTTTTCGGCATTAGGGCACCTCTGGAAACCCCGGCTGGGTTTCCGGGAGATATCATTAAAAAACAGCAAAAGACGGAGTACTTTGCAAGACTTGTTCAATAAACGAAAGAAAATATGAAAAAAAATTTAGGCCCCTTTAGTTTTTACCGGGAAGCCCTGGCCATAGCTCTGCCGGTGATGCTTCAACAACTTATCATGAGCATGGTATCCCTGATCGACAACTTTATGGTCGCCGGGCTTGGAGACATCAGCATGGCCGCGGTGAACGTGGCCAACCAGATCAACTTTATTTTTATGGTGATCCTCAACGTGATCTGTCAGGCCGGGGGCATTTACATGACCCAGTTCCGGGGAGCCGGGGACGAAGCGGGGATGCGCCACGCCTACCGCTTCAAAATGATTTTCGCCCTGCTTTTCGCGGCCCTGTATTTCGCCCTCTGCTGGCTCATCCCCGACAAAATGCTCGCCATGATGACCATGGGGAATGCGGCGCAGGAAGAAATCATCAGCGCCGGAACAGGCTACCTTAAACTCATCTCCTTTACCCTGGGCCCCATGGCGGTTTCCGCGGCCATCGGGACCAGTTTCCGGGAAATAGCCCGGCCCATGGTTCCCCTGTTTATTTCCGCCGCCGCAACACTGGTAAACACCGTGGGGAACTGGATTTTGATCTACGGCAATCTGGGGGCGCCCCGGCTGGAAGTTTCCGGGGCGGCCATCGCCACCGTTATCGCCAGGGTTTTTGAACTGGCGGTGTTTCTGCTGTATCTGCGGAAAGCGCGGGCCCCGTTTTTTGTGAACTTCGGCAAAATACTCAAAGTCCACAAACAGCTTGTCCGGGAGATCCTTTCCCGGTCGGGGATGATTTTTCTTTCCGAAGCTTCCTGGGTCAGCTCGGAAACCATTATGACCGCCCTATACAATGGCCGGGGCGGCGCGGAAGTGGTGGCAGGTATGGCTGCGGGCTGGACCATCGCGAATATTTTTTTCCTCCTCTTCGGCGGCATCTGGACCACCACTGCGGTGATCATCGGGGGAAGCCTGGGAGCGGGGAAACTGGACGAGGCCCGGATCCAGGCCCGGTGGATCAAGTCAGGCTCCATAGCGGCGGGGATCATCGTTGCGGTTCTGGGCGCCGCGGCATCGGCTCTGCTGATTCCGCTGGTGTTCAGCAACCTCAGCGCCGGGGCCCGGCAGATCAGTCTGGGGCTGGTACTGGTGATCCTTGTCTACCTGCCCCTCTGGGCCCTGCTGAACTCCCAGTTCGCCATTTCCCGGTCCGGCGGGGACGCGGCCATGGGTATGTATACGGACCTTTCCGTGAACACCCTGCTGTTTGTTCCCGGCGCGTTTATCCTGGCTCTGGGCACTTCTCTTCACCCGGTGATCATGTTCGCTATTTTGAAGCTGACGGATATTGTGAAAATTTTTATCGCCCGGCATTTTCTCAACAAGGAACGGTGGGTCAAAAATTTAACCCGGAGCATCGGATTGAATCTGAAAACCCCAGGCTAAAGGGTTTCCGGCTGCTAAAAACTCAGCCTTTTGAGGGTTCCGGCAAAATCGCTGAATTGATACGATTCTCCGTCAATGACAATGGAACCGGAGGCGTTTTTTTCCCCTATGTCCTCCATCATACAGGCATCAAGGCGCATGGATGAAACGAGAAGCATATTTTTTACCGCCAGGCTGCCGTCAAAGACGGCGACGAAATCCGCGTCCCCCTGATCGATCCGGAATTCCATAGATATTTTTCCGTCAAGAACGGGGAAGCTTCCGTAAAAGGGAATGTCTGTGCGGGTGTAGGCGGCGTATGATATGTCAACGACGCCTTTCCGTGTCGAAAAGTTGACGGTTCCCTTTTCGTTGGAACCCTCAATGCCGCCGGGAATATTGACGCCGTCAAAATCCGCTTCATTGAGTTTTTTCTCCAGATTGATTTCGGTTACCGCGATAAACATGGTAACAAACACGATGCCTGCCTCGATTTCCATGTCGACCAAGGCATTGTCATCGATAAGTTCATAAGCCTCATCGAAAAGCCCTTCCATGACGCCGTTGTCATAGGGGCTGCCGTTCACAGTTACCAATCCTGTTTTTGGGTTATACTCTGTCAGGACAAGGGAAGATACCGAAGGAAGGCCCTGCACGGTAAGGCTGCCGCTGATGTGTTCCTCGTCAAAGTCCAGGTTCATGGCGCCCGACAGGGTAATGACGCGGCTGTCTGCGGCCTCTTCCTTCACGATATAGTAGCGGAAGCCGCGGAAAGATATTTCCAGAAGGTTTTTGTCTTCTTTCTCGATATATTCCCAGCGGATCGAACCGTCCAGGTTTTGCCTGTCCTCATGCGCGTTGTCAGCCTGTTGTAAAACGCGCTGGATGCCCGCAAGAACTTCGATCAGATCGCGATCCAGTATGGTCTGCGCGGAGGCAGGGGCCGGCCCGTAACAGAGAAAAACGCCGGTGAGCGCCGCCAGTATGGTCCGTCCGGTAAAAATACGCATGGTTCCTCCTTAAATCGCCGCGCCGGTACGGAATCCCGTCCCGACGTGAATAGATTGGGGGAAGCCCCGGAAACTCCGGTTGGGTTTCCGGAGCTTCCCCCCTATTACTTTATCAGGCTTCGCGGATGTCCTCAATCTCCACACCGGGGACGGATTGCACCGCGGCTTTCACGTCTTCAAGGCCAAGGGCTTCGATTTTGAGGGTGGCCCGGCGGTGGGAGAGGTCGTCCCCTTCGGCGGTAACAAGGGCCGCAATGTTGCCGCCCCGCCCGGCAATGGCCCCGGCGAGGCTGGCGAGGTGTCCGGGGCCTTCGTCCATATTAAAGGTGATCCGCACCCCCGGATGCCGGGCGCCGAAGGCGTTGATAAATACGTGGAAGAGGTCGGTGTCGGTGATGATCCCTACAAGGAGCGCGCCGGGGCCTGCCGGACCCCGCATGACCGGCAGGCAGCCAATGTCCCGGTCCGCCATGATCCGGGCGGCCTCCTCCACCACTTCGTTTTCGTCCACCGCGATCACATTTTTTTCCATGACCTTTTCGACTTTGAGTTTTGAAAGGAGATAGCTGATTTCGTACATATCAAGGCTGGTCGCCGGAGAGGGGCCGGCCTTGAGCAGATCCTTTTTGGCCACGATGCCCACAAGACTGTTGCCTTTGTCCAGTACCGGCAGATGGCCGATCTGTTCCCGCTCCATAAGGGAACGGGCTTCGGTAACAGGCATATCGGGATGTATAAAAATGGGATTTTTGGTCATCACCCGGGATATAATCATTTTTCTTACACTCCTTGTGGCGGGGTTCTATCCGCCAAGATAGGCCGATTTTACCGCATCGTCCCCCAGCAGTTCCGCGGCGGCGCCGGTTTTTACCAGTTCCCCGGTTTCCAGAATATATGCCCGGGACGCAATGCCGAGGGCTTTGTAGGCGTTCTGCTCCACCAAAAGGATAGTGGTCCCCGTTTGGTTGATCTCCGTAATAACGGAAAATATTTCGTCCACCAGAATCGGGGCCAGGCCCATGGAGGGTTCGTCCAGAAGGAGGAGCCGGGGCCGGGTCATCAGGGCCCTGCCCATGGCGAGCATCTGCTGTTCCCCGCCGCTTAATGTCCCGGCCTCCTGGCGGCGTCTCTCTTTCAGCCGGGGGAAAATTTTGTAGACCCTTTCCATGTCCCCATGAATCTCCTGCCGGTTCCGGCGGGTGTAGGCGCCCATCTCAAGATTTTCCCGGACCGTCAGGTTGGCGAAAATCCGCCGGCCCTCGGGAACCTGAACCAGGCCCTCCCGGACAATGCGGTCCGGCGGCAGGGCGCTGAGGTCCCGTCCGTCAAAGATCACCGTCCCCCGGATTTTGCGGATGATGTTGGAAATTGCGTGGAGGGTCGTGGTTTTTCCCGCGCCGTTGGAACCGATAAGGCTGATGATCTCCCCGGCCCCCACCTCGAAGGAAAGGCCCCGGAGCGCCCGGATGGCCCCGTAATGAACCGTGAGGTCTTCAACCCGGAGCAAAGGATCAGCCATGACCGCCCTCCCCCGCCGAAACAGCCGCTTCTGTCGAAGCCGCGGCTTCCGCGCCGAGGTAGGCTTTGATCACCGCCGGGTCTTTTCTGATGTCCTCCGGCAGGCCCTGGGCAATGGTACGGCCATAGTCAAGAACCATGAGCCGCTCGCAGATCCCCATCACCAGCCGCATATCGTGTTCGATCAGGAGGATCGTCAGGTTGAAATCCCGCCGGATGCGGGAGATAAGCTTCATCAGATTTTCCGTTTCCTGGGGGTTCATCCCCGCGGCGGGCTCGTCCAGCAAAAGCAGGGAGGGGCCCGAAGCCAGGGCACGGGCGATCTCCAGCTTCCGCTGTTCACCGTAGGGCAGGTTCCGGGCCAGTTCGTCTTTTTTGTTTTCGATTCCAAAGAGGGAAAGGAGTTCCCCCGCCTGCGCTATCATCCGCCCTTCATCCCGGTAAAAACCGGGAAGCCGGAACATTGCGTCCAGGGGGCCCGCGGTTCTGCCCGAATGAAGGGCTATCCTGATATTGTCCTCTGCCGTGAGGTTTGAAAAAAGCCGGATGTTCTGAAAAGTCCGGGCGATGCCGATCCGGTTGAGCTTCGCGGGTTTGAGCTTTCCCGCCAGGTGAATGTTCCCCCGGGCGTCCCAAAATTCGATCTCCCCGCCGGTGGGGATGTAGATGCCTGAAAGCATATTAAAGACCGTGGTTTTTCCCGCCCCATTGGGGCCGATGAGCCCCGCCAGTTCCCCCCGGCGAAGTTCGCAGGAAAAGCCGCTCACCGCCTTGAGGCCGCCGAATTCAATGGAAAGGTTCCGGACTTTCAGGCAGAGTTCGCCGGATCGGTTAGCCACGGGCCTTCCCCCTTCCCCGCCCGGTAAGGCTCCACAACCGCCGGACAAGGCCCCAGAGCCTTTGACACAGGCGCACAAAGGAAAGTTCCCGCATCCCCAAAAGTCCCTGGGGCCGGAAGAGCATGACAAAAATCAGGATCAGGGGATAGATGATCAGCCGGTAATCCCGGAGGAGCCGGAGGGATTCCTGGAGGTAGGTAAGGACATAGGCGGCCAGTACGGATCCGGTCATGGAACCCATGCCCCCCAGAACCACGAAGATCAAGTAGTCGATGCTTTTGTTAAAAGAGGCCACATCGGGTTTGACAAATCCGACAGCCAGGGCGTAAAGGCAGCCGCCGATTCCGGCAATAAAGGAAGCGATCACAAAACCGATCATCTTGTAACGGAACACACTGATGCCGTTGGCCCCCGCGGCGATTTCATCCTCCCGGATCGCCAGAATCGCCCGGCCATAGGTGGAGCGGAGAAAATTTTGCAGCAGGATGATAATTACGGCCAGAACGGCGGTAATCGTCAAAAAGGAAAGATCCGGGTGAAGAATCAGATCGGTGGTAAAGTGCCGCCCGTTGGCGCCGCCGGTAATGGTTTTAATGTTCGTCAAAATGACCCGGATGATCTCTCCGAAGCCCAGGGTAACAATGGCAAGATAATCCCCGGTAAGCTTTAAGGTGGGAAAGCCGATAAGAAAGCCGAAAAAAGCGGTAAAGAGGCCCGCCAGGAGGATGCTTACCGGCAGGGGCAGATACAGATCCTGGGTAAGAAAAATGCAGGAATACGCGCCGATGGCCATAAAGCCCGCCTGCCCGATGGAAAGCTGTCCCGTAATCCCGGTGATCATATTTACGCTAATCGCCAGAACCGCGTTAATGCCCCCCAGGATCAGCACTTGGGCGGTATAGGCGTTGATAATTTCCTGTTTGATTAACAGAAAGGGCAGAAAAACCAGGACCAGGGCGCAGACGCCGGGAATAAGAATGTTGGGGGAAAACAGGACTTTGTTTTTCGCGCCGGGAAGGCCGGGAGTTTTAACCGGTTCCATGGCCTACACCTTTATCCTGGTTTTTCCGCCCAGCAGTCCCGAAGGTTTTACCAGAAGGATGATAATCAGGATCGAAAAAGAAATGGCGTCCGCGTATTGGGATGAAATATAGCCTTTGGTCAGGGTTTCCGCCACCCCCAGAATAACGCCCCCCAACATGGCGCCGGGAACGGAGCCGATGCCGCCAAAAACGGCGGCCACAAAAGCCTTGAGCCCCGGCATAGTTCCCATGGTGGGGGATATCTGGGGATATGCGAAGGCGTACAACATACCCCCCGCGGCGGCCAGAATGGATCCCAGGGCAAAGGTGAAGGAGATAACGCCGTCCACCGAAATACCCATAAGGCTTGCGGCCTGGAGGTCGAAAGAAACGGCCCGCATGGCCTTGCCCCGTTTGGTGTAATTAATAAGGAACGAAAGTATCAGCATCAGGAAGGCCGAGAGGGCTATGACGGTAATCTGGATATTGGAAACCAAAAAAGAGCCCAGGGAAATATTGGCCACCGCCGGCTGGGGAAACTGCCGGGGGTTGGGCCCGATAAAGGGCAGCACCCGGGCGCCGTTTTGGAGTATCAGGGAAACCGCAATGGCCGTGATAAGGGAGTTCAACCGGGGCGAGTTCCGCAGGGGCCGGTAGGCAAAACGCTCGACCCCCATTCCCAAAAGCGCGCAGAGGATCATGGAAAACAGAAAGGCAAAAACCAGTGTCGGGGGCGATACGCCAAGCCGGGTCAGTACAAAATAGCCCGCATAGGCCCCCACCATCAGCACGTCCCCATGGGCAAAGTTGATCAGCTTCACAATGCCGTAGACCATAGTATATCCCAGGGCGATTAAGGCATAGATGCTCCCCAGCGAGACTCCGTTAATTAACTGTTGAAAAAAAGTGCCGGACATTTTAATTGGGAGGGAGAAACCGAACCGAAGATTCGGCTTCTCCCCCATTCCTCATTTCTACCTCGTCTTTAGGGATTAACAGTGGTTTTGTAGACCGTAACCAGTTTATCGTCCTGTTTGACCAACTCAACCACAACCGCGGATTTAATGGGGTTGCGTTTTTCGTCAAAGGAAAGATTCCCCGTCAGGTACGCGCCGTTGGTGGCCGCCAGGGCGTCCCTTATGGCGGCGGAATCGGTAGTGGAACCGGCCCGTTCAATGGCGTCCCGGATCAGGTACATGGAATCGTAGCCCAGCGCGGCAAAGGAAACCGGAACGGAGCCGTACTTCAACTGATAGGCGGCGACAAAATTTTGCACCCGGGGATCGGTGGAGTCCGAAACGTAGTGGGTGGAATAAAAGCCGTTAAGGACCTCGTCCCCGGCGTTTTCGGCCAGGCCGTCCCAGCCGTCGGCGCCGACGATGGGGGTGTTGATCCCCTGGGCCCGGAGCTGCTTGGCGATAAGGGCCACGGTGGAATAATAGTCCGGCAGGTACACTACGTCGGGGTTGGCGGTCCTGATCTTGGTGATCTGGGCGTTAAAGTCCACATCCTTGGTGATATAGGATTCGTTGGCCACAATAAGGCCGCCGGCGTTCTGGAAAGCGGTGATAAAGTTATCCTTGAGGCCCACCGAATAATCGTTGCCGTTGTCGTACAGAATCGCGGCCCGTTTTGCCCGCAGCTCATTGGCGGCAAAAGCGCCCCCCACGGCCCCCTGGAAGGGATCGATAAAACAGGCCCGGAAAATAAAGTCCCCGGCGTCGGTAACTTCCGGCGCGGTGGCGGCGGGGGCTACCAGTACCACCTGCTGTGCCTGGGCCAGAGAGGTAATGGCTATAGTGCATCCCGAAGTAAGGGAGCCGATAATCACATTGACTTTGTTCCGGGCGGTAAGCTTCCGGTAGGCATTGACGGTAATTTCGGGATTCCCCGTATCATCTTCGGGAATCAGAACCACCCTGCGGCCATTGATTCCCCCGTCGTTATTGATCTCCTCAATGGCCAGTTCTATGCCGTTCCGGGCCGCGACCCCATAAGCCGCCACATCCCCCGAAAGGGGAAAAATCCCGCCGATGGTTATATCGTCCGATTTGGCATTGCAGCCGGAAAAAACCAAAAGCGCGGCGCACAACGCGGCGCTTGCCAAAAAACCTGCTCTTTTCATCATTTCCTCCATTCCGATTGCCCGCATATACGGGGTAGTATAAAACAAGATTAGCGGGAATAGGGCAAAATGTCCACCGGTTCAGGAAAAACACCCCCGCCGGGGGGCAAAAGGCCTGTCCACAAGGCAATCCCGAACCGAAGGTTCGTATTTTGTGGACAGACCCTAAATGGCTTTGAGGGAGTTGATGTCCTCGATGACCGCCTGCCCCGACACAAGCAGGGCCGCGGAAGCTTCCTTGACGGAAGATATCAGGCTGTTTATCTCGTTCAGGGATTCCAAAACCTGGCTGCCCCCGGAATTCTGGGAATCCATGGCGTTCTTGATGTGGAGTTCCTCAGTTTTCACCGCGTCTATCAGGGAGGCCATCCGGTCAAACTGATCCCGGGCCTGATCCGAAGACTCCCGGGAATCGCCGATAAGCTCCTTGATCTTTTTGAGGCTGTCGGATATTTCCACCGCCTGGCGGCCCGAATTGTCGGCCAGTTTCCGGATTTCCCCGGCCACCACCGCAAAGCCCTTGCCCACCGCGTCTCCCGCGTGGGCCGCTTCAATGGCGGCGTTCATGCCCAGAATGCTGGTTTGGTCGGCAATGTCGCCGATGACCATGCAGTCCTTGATAAGCTTGTCGGATTGAGCGGAGACATCGGCGATAAGTTCCCCGATCTTGTGCAGGCGGCCTTTTCCTTCAACCGAAGATTCGTTGAGCTTCAAAACAGCCGCCGCGTTGTTTTCCAGATTGGTATGGATGGTCCTGATATTTTCCACCATCTGCTCTATCGCCGAGGATGATTGCAGGACATAGGCGGCGGTTTCCCCGATCCGGCCGGAAAGGTCGCCCAGGCCGTCCATGCTTTTGTGCATCTCCTCCAGGGTATGATCGTAGACCTTGTTGAGCTTCTCCCTGGTTTCCTGTTCTATCTGTATGGTCTTTTCAATCTCCACATAATGCCGGCAGTTCTCCGGTTTGTTCAGGCCGTTGATGATGGCCACCGCCATCTGTTCGCAGCTTTTATACCCGCAGGCCCCGCAGTTGAGGAGATCTTCTTTGCTGGTTTTATGCATCCGTTTGAATATGGTGTCAATGTCGTCATTTGACGGGGCGATGACCATATTTCTGAAAATCTCCGACCGGTCCGTGTAGGAACGGCGGTAGAGGCCCTCCTCCCAATGCTCATTGAGGATTTTTTCCAGCTTGTTCCGGGCAAAGAGTTTTTTCCACAGCGTATTGGGCTGATACCGCTTGCGCATCTCCAGATGCCGCCGTTCCACCAGGCATTCCACATCGTCCAGATGTTTCCCCCGGTTTCCCGTGGCGGGGCCGCCGTTACAGCCCATCCCGCAGTTGAGGCAGTCGATAAGTTTATACACCGGGGCGTTGCCTTTTTTGATGGAATCCGAAAGGTAGGCGAAATAATGATAAATCTCCGGAACCCCTTCTATCTTCCGGGTATGGCTGGTTACATCTTTGTCGTAACGCTGAACCGTCCGCATGAGCCCGCCGGGGGAAGAAAACAGCACCGCTCGTTCCGCCGGGGGGTTATCGTACTCCAGGGCGGGAAAGGACTCAATGGCGGCCCCTGTTTTTTCAAGGTGCCGGGACATTGAAACAAAGGCCACGTTATAATCCCCGATACCCGTGGCGTCGAATTCCCGCCGCTTGGAAAAGCAGGGGGATATGGCGGCGATTTTGTGGTTTTTGTACTGGGGGTAATACCGCTTGATCATCTTCATCGTATGCAGCATGGGGCTGTCCGCCGGGGCCAGATAGGGTATCAGTTCGGGCCGGTACATTTCGATAAACGAAACCAGGGTGGGACAGGGCTGGGCTATTACCGTGGTGGGGTTCTTCTTGTTGATGTAATTGACGTAGGATTTTACCGTCAGTTCCGCCCCGAAGCTGACGTCAAACACCGCCTTGACCCCCAGGGACTTTAACAAGCCGTTAATTTCCAGATATTTGCCGCCGAAACTGGCGGCCACCGCCGGAGCTACGATGGCGATGATCTGCTGGCCCTGTTTGAGGTCTTCCATAAATAGGTCAAAATCATCAAGGCCGATACGGGCGCCGTGGGTACAGGCGGAGATACATTCGCCGCAGCCGATACACAGGCTGGCGTGATGATCCACGATGTCCCCGGAACCGTCGTTGCACATCTTCGCCGGGCATACCATAATACAACGGTGGCAGTTGACGCATTTGTCCTTCAGGACCTCAATAACCGGACGCCATTCCTTTCCTTCCATATTCACCTCTCTTTAAGAATAGGATCGGCCATTTTTTAATGAGTTATTCTATCACACGAAAGCCTCTTGCAAAACCCGGTTTATGTTCCGTACCCCTGCCGGTTTTGTCCCACGCTCCTAAACGGGCTGCCTTTATTGCGCCTCTATCAGCTGAATTGGGCAATGGGCACAAAGGTTTCAGCTTTCAGGGCCGCGCCGCCCACCAGGGCGCCGTCGATGTTTTCTTTTGCCATAAGCTGGGCGGCGTTTTCCGGCTTTACCGAACCGCCGTACTGGATGATCATCTGTTCCGCCGCCGCCGGGCCGTAGAGCTTCCCGATCACCTTTCTGATATAGGCGTGGATAGCGTCGGCGTCTTCGGGGGTGGCGGTTTTGCCCGTACCGATGGCCCAGACCGGCTCATAGGCGATGGTAACCCGGCCAAGATCGGCGGCGGACACTCCCTCAAGGCCCTTGACGGTCTGGGTTTCACAGACCGCTTCCGCCCGGCCCGCCTCCCGCTCTTCCAGCAGTTCCCCCACGCAGAGGATCACCTCAAGGCCGTGCTGTAATACCAGCTTTACCTTTTTGTTGATCAGCGCGTCGTCTTCCTTGTAGATATGCCGCCGCTCGCTGTGGCCCAGAATTACCGCCTGAACCCCCAGGTCTTTCAACTGGAGAACCGACACTTCCCCGGTGTGGGCGCCCTGCTCTTCGGGGGCGCAGTTCTGGGCCCCCAAAAGAATGTTCGTTCCCTTGACAACGGCCCCCACAGCTTCAAGGCTGGTAAAACTGGGGGCCACCAGGTACTTGTGCTTCCCGCCCTTGAGCTGGGCCGCCAGGGCTTTGGCAAGTTCCGCCGCTTCCGCCCGGGTTTTGTGCATCTTCCAGTTTCCCGCAATATAGTAATTCCGGCTCATAATCACTCCTCATAATTTTGTCAGAAACAATAAAAATGACCGCGTGGAGTTTTTACCAAGTAAAAACTCCCAGCCGAAATTAAACGAAGTTTAATTTCGACAGACTTCGATGCCCGGCAGCTTTTTGCCTTCCAGCAGTTCCAGCGACGCGCCGCCGCCGGTGGAAACATGGCTCATTTTGGCGGCCAAGCCGAATTTGTTGACCGCCGCCACCGAATCGCCGCCGCCCACCACGGTAACGGCCCCTTTGCCGGTGGCCTCCGCCACCAGTTTCGCCACCGCCTCGGTGCCCTTGGCAAAGGCGTCAAACTCAAAAACCCCTACGGGGCCGTTCCAGACAATGGTTTTGGCTTTGGCCAGAACCTCCTGGTATTTCTCCAGGGTTTTCGGCCCCACATCCAGCCCCATCAGGTTGTCGGGGAGATCCCGGCCGTCCACCGCCACCGGCTTGGCCCCGGCGTCAAAGGTTTCGGCCCCCACCTGATCCACCGGGAGGACGATCTCCACCCCGGCGCTTTTGGCGGCCTCAAGGATCTTTTTGGC
>JAISBS010000033.1 GCA_031266075.1 Treponema sp. | reverse complement strand
CTCAACTACTGGTACCCGACGCTGCGTCTGGTTGCCAAGGAGAAGCAGGCCTCGGGTAGGTACAAGAAAATCTACGAGAAGGTTCCCAAGACGCCCTGCCAAAGGCTGCTTGAATCGCCGGAGCTGGCAGAAACGTATAAGGCGGAATTGTGGAGGAGGCGGGCGCTGTTCAACCCGGTGACCCTCAAGCGGGAGATGGATGAAGCGCGGGAGAAGCTCTTGAAACTCGCCGCTCAAAAGGGTATCACGGGAGAAACCGCTTGAACGGTTCGGCTAGATTTTTCAATTTTGGCGCACACTTTTTTCACTTAGATTTTATTTTGGCGCAATACGTCCTGCGCAATACGGTCCCGCTCCCCCTGGGGGAAAAGGCCCCGGCGGGGTTCCCGGGGGTTTCTTGCGAGACTTGCAAGCTAACTCTTGGTTAGCCGATAACCAACCGGGTTATTGAACAAGTCCATTTTATGCACGAAGCGCAACAAACTGCTAGGGGGTTTCTACGGCCCGTTCCACAAAAGGGCCGCGGAGCTGGGCCTGGGCCCTGCCCTGCCATTCCCCGGCGGCCTGCCGGCCCGCCAAAAAAGTCCAGAGGGGCCGGGCCGCGCCGGGTTTTCCCAGGGCAAAAAGGCTGGAACCCAGATAATACGCGGTCCGGTAGTAATCCACCTCCTCAAGCCAGACCGCAAGGGCCGCGTTCCGCCGGATCGCTTCCATAATCTCCTCCAGGCTGGAAAAAGCATAGTCATAGCGGCCCCGGATCACTTCCTCCAGCAGAACCGTGTTCTGGATGAGAAAGGCGAACATCAGGTGTTCTTTTGCCTGGCTGTGCCGGCCCGTGGCGTAATAGTAAAAACCCAAAAGACGGTGGGCGGCCTCGACCTGAGTATTGTTATAGCGGTAGAGGGTGAGAAAGCGGCTGATCCCGTCGTTTTCCAGCGTCCGGGAAAGGGCTTCCCGCGCAAAAGCGGAATCTCCATCGGCCCAGAGGCTGTCCCGGGGTTTCCCGTCGCTGCCGGGGCCGGCAATAATATCCAACAGCGTCCGCTCCATGTGGGTGTACTCCTGCCTGATTCTTTGAATGTCCGCAATTTTGTAGAGGATATTCGTCTCGAATCCGGGACTTTCCAGCAGGTTCCGGCGGGCATAGGCTTTCTGAAACTGGGAAAGCGCCACCCCCAGCTCCCCTTCGGCCCGGTAGGTTTCTCCGAGCCAGTATTCCGCCTCCGGGTAATCCTTGAGGCTCCCCAGGGCGGTCAGGGCCGCCGCCGCGGAATTGTTCAGGTTTTCTTTGGGAATCCGGTAGTACAGTTCCCCCAGGGCCGCCGCCGCGTCAGGGTAATTCCGTTCCGTGATATAGGTTTCCACCCGGTCCAGAGAGTCACCCAGCCGGCGAACTTCGGGAATGGACAACAGATTAATAAAATCCTGTTCCATTTGGGTAAACCGGGCCTGCCGCTGACGCCGGGCGTCCTCAAAGGCCAAAAGCGCGTCCCCGTAGGCCCCGTCCCGGAAACAGCGCTTCCCCTGCTCCATAATGTACCACCAGGGCCGCTCCGCCGAAACCTGGGCGAAGGCCAGGCAGCCCCAGAGAAAACAAATTGAAAAAAAAACGTACTTTTTCACATATCCCCCGTCAAAAAGACCGCCGGGCCTGTCCAGCCCCGGTTCGATGAACGATCTCTTATCATTTTCGGCGGTTTTGACGGAAACAAAAAGCCCCCGGCTTGCCAGCCGGGGGCCATTATGAAACAAAAGGAAGTCCCGTCAGAACCAGAAGCGGATTCCTATGTCGCCCTGCCATCCACCGCCAAGTCTGGATCTGCTCTCGTTTTTATTGGTGCTATAATCATAATAGTCGCCACTGTAGAAAATTATCCCCAGGCTCGGTGCAAAATCAATGAAAACTTCCAATACATTAATCGGCTGCCAGCTGAGTCCTATGGGTACCCGCGCACCCAAACCAAGAGCAGTACGGGTATAGTCCGTGGTCACATACCTATAAGTATAGGTTCCAAAATCAAAATACCCGCCGATACCCAAAAACCAGCCCAGGCCCGCTTCCTTGATCAGGGTCTGATCGATGATGTAGTAGTCCCCGGTAGCGCCAAGATTAAATCCATTGCTGGAGATACTCATATTGATACCCCAAAACACCGGCACCGAAGGAACTTTAAGGGAAACCGCCCAGCCTCCCAAAGCGCCGCCGCCGCCGGACCAATAGTCTCCATATTGGCCGACTAAACCAAGCCCCCAGCCTTTGGGGTGATCAGCAAAAGCCCCGGCAGCCAGCATCAGTCCCAAAAGAACTACCAATACTCGTTTCTTCATAATACATCTCCTCTGTAGAAACAAACTTTTTTGAAGTGATTTCCGCGTTAAACGCGCAACCACATTCAGTTAGAATATAATACACTGCTGTAAAAAAAAGAACAACTTGAATGTTTTTTTTCACTTTGGCCGGAAACCCGGACGCTCCCTCACAGCCGCTCCAGTTCCTCCCCAAAGGCGGCATCCGCTTCCGAGGCGTCTATGGTTCGCAGCGCCTTTCCCCGGCGGAAGAGCAGCGCCTTGTCCCCCGCCCCGGTGATTCCCAGGTCCGCATGGCGGGCCTCGCCGGGGCCGTTTACCGTGCAACCCATAACCGCCACGGTAATATCCTTGTCCAGGCTGTAGAGCCGGGTCAGCCAGCGCCCGGTAAACGCATGGGTGTCGAAACTGCTCCTGCCGCAGCGGGGGCAGGAAACAATGCTGACCCCCCTCCCCTGCCCCAGCCGCCTGGCCACGGCGCTGTTCCCCGCCCCCCCGGCGATTTCCGCGGCGGCGGCCAGAATCTCCCGGGCGGCCAGCACCTCGTTCTCCATGGTGTCCGAAAGGGAAACCCGGATCGTATCCCCGATCCCGCCGGCCAGCAGGGGGACAAGGGCGGCGGTGTTTTTCACCACCCCGGCCACCAGGGGCCCCGCTTCGGTAAGGCCCAGATGGAGAGGCAGGGCGGGAAATTTTTCCGCCAGCAGCCGGTTTGCCCGGATAGTTTCCTGAACCGAAGAAGCTTTTAGGGAAACCAGCACGCCGGAGAAGCCAAAATCGTCAAAAATAGCCAGTTCCCGCTCCGCCGCCAGAACCAGCGCCTCCGCGGGACTGAGCCCTTCATCCGCCTGTTTTCGCAGGTCCGGGGGCAGGCTCCCCGCGTTGACGCCGATACGGATGGGGATCCGCTTTGCGGCGGCCTTGCCCAGCACTGTTTCGACTTTTTCCCGGCTGCCGATGTTGCCGGGATTTATCCGTATTTTGGCAATGGGGAAATCAAGGCAGCGGAGGGCGATTTTGTAATCAAAGTGGATATCCGCCACCAGCGGCATGGAGACCAGGGCGGCAAGGCGGCCCAACGTTTCGGCGGCATCCATATCGGGAACCGCAAAGCGGAGGATGCCGCAGCCCATGGCCCTGAGCCGTTCTATCCGCTCCGTCACGGCCCGGTCCGTCTCCCTGTCCAAACCGGAAAAGGAAAGGCGATCCTTCCACATGGTCTGAATAACCACCGGAGAACCGTCCCCAACCGGGACTGGCGGGATATGATCAAAGCCGCCGATCTGAATGGCGGAACCTCCGGAAACTACAGGCTCAGGCTAATCATGGAAAGCACCATGGCAAAGATGGCCACGGTTTCGCAAATACCCACGATCATCATGTAGTTGACAAAACCCTTGCCGGTTTCGCCGGTGGCGTCCGCGCCGGCGGCCCCCGCCTTGCCCTGGGCGATGGCGGAGAAGGCGATGGCAAGCCCCGAGGCAATACCGATGCCCAAAAAGAGGGAGCCCCGCTGAGGATCGTTCACCGCCGCCAAAGCCGCGGGTTTCATAAACAGAAAGCCCAAAATATCCCCGTAGAAGGTCTGGGTCAGGGGGGCCCCGCCAAAGGCAAGCAGGGTCATGGGCGCGGGCTTGTTGGCGATATAGCATTTTTTCCATGCGCCGATAACCGCCTGACCTGCGATGCCGATACCGATTGCCGAGCCGACGGCGGAAAGACCCATAACCAGCCCTGCGCCTATCAATCCTAAATTCATATCTTTACTCCTCGTTGTTGAAGTTACCGGGGGTTAGCCGGCCTTTCTTCTCTTATTTGCAAAGGGCTTGTACGCCGTACCCGCCCAGGAAAGCCCCACATGGCCCGAAAATTCCAGCGTGTTGAGCCGGACGCCGTGAACCAGCACCGACAGCACATTGAGGACCAGGTTAAGGCCATGCCCGAAAACCAGCAGAACCATGGCCAGGACAAACACGATAAAATGAACCGCCACGGGCCCCGCCGACCCGGCAATCTGAAAGGCCATGGTATCCACCGTATCGGCAATCGCCCCTCCCGCCAGGCCCACCGCCCAGAGCCTGATATAGGACATAATATCGGAAAAAATGTTGGCAATGCCCAGAATCACCGAAATAATGTTTTTCAGGCTTTCCAGAATCGAGCGGCCTATGCTCCCCTCATAACTGGCAAACACAAAATTGAACGCAAAGCCCCCGGCAAACACATAGATCGCCATAGGGTACATGGGTATCTGCCGGGCCTCGTTGCTGGCGATAAGCGAAAGGATGATAAAGTACATACCCCCCAGCATGGCAATACTGCCGAGGTGCCCCAATATTTTGAGGGACTTTTCGTGGGCTATAGCCAGGATATGCCCGATGGAAAGCTGCAGCAGGGCCAGGGAGAAACAGAAGATCATCAGGTTCTGCTGAACAATGGCCTGATCAAAGTCCGATTTGCCCGCCGTTACATTGGAGATAAGGGGCAAAGAGAGGCCCTGCAAAACCTCGGGGATCTGGGACAATTTCAGGCCGAACCACGAACAGGTCAAAAGGCCCCAGGTAAAATTGGAAAGCCCCAGCAAAAGGACGAGCTTTAAGACCGGGGGAACGCCCTTTTTTGCCGTTTTGAGCATACCGAAGACAGAGGCAAGCAGGATCAGCGCGCCGTAACCCGCGTCGCCGAAGATCATGCCGAAGAAGATGACAAAGAAGAACAGGAAGAACCCCGAAATGTCGATTTCGTTGTAGCCCGGCGTTACTTCCAGAAAGTCCGTCAGGGGCCGTATCAGGCTGGACAGCCGGTTGTTTTTCAGCTTCGTGGGAACCAGATCGTCCTCGCCGGGGTCATCGGCAATCAGGGCCCAGCCATTTTCCGCGGCCCCCCGTTTGAGGAGCCCCAGATCGGCGGCGGGGACAAAACCCGTAAGCCAGGACACGGTGTGTTCCGCGGGAATTTCATCCAGCGCTTCCAGCCCCGCCCGGGCGGTTTCAAATTCGATTTCGGCCTGCAGCCGTTCAAGCTGCGCCGCAATGTCCTTCCAGCCGGGGGCCAACCGCGCAAACCGGCGTTCAATATCCGCCAGCGTATCGAGGATCTCCGCAATAAGGGCCGTGGTTTCGGAAAGGGACCGCTCCGGCAGGGGCCAGGAGCTTTCGCCGGGAATTTCCTTTCCCACCGCGAGAACTTTAACCCCGGCCTTGTCCCGGTTCAGCACGATCAGTTCCGTATCCGCCGGAAGGGCCTCGTAGGTCTTTTGGGGCAGATCATAGGGGATCAGCGTCAGGCCCTTTCCGGCAAATTCCGCAAAGGCACGGGGGTCAAAATCGCCCCATTTTTCGATCCGGCTCTGTTCCTTGCCCAAAAACACCAACTGTTCCTGAAGGTTTTTCTTTTCTTCTCCCAGGGCCAGGGTCTGGGCCGTCAGATCCGGCGGCGCGGGTTTATTTACGCTGTCGGCGGAATAAAAATCTTCTTCTTCCCGCCGATCGCTTTTCCTCCGGTGCGGGGGCTCCGGGGGGACGGGGCTTTCCGCCTTTTTCGGCAGGGGATAGGCCCGCAAAAGCCCCAGGGCGGCTTCAACCCGGGCCCGCCGTTCCAGCAGTTTGGTCAGGGCGTCGGACTGGACGCTTTTCCGCTCCAGATGCATAACCCCCAGATCCCGGAGTTTTTCCAGGGAACTGTCCTTTTCCCGGTCCAGTACCACCAGGGATACTTTCTTCATTTGCACGATCATTGGGCAGCCCTCTCCATGCCGCGTTTGGCGATCTTTCCCCGGACCACTGCGGCGGTCTGCTGATCCCCCAGATAAACCTGAATCTTTTTTATGTGATCTCTGGTTTCGGGGATTTTGATTTTTTCAAAAAGGTTCACCCGCTGGGTGGTAATCCGCAGTTCATGATCCAGCCGCTTCCGCTGTTCCTCCACAATGTGGGCCTCCAAATCAAGGAGCAGAACCCGCTGCATCCGTTCCACCGCCGTATCAAGCCAGAGGGGGGTGGCAAGGAGGTCATAGGGGACCACGGCAAATTCGGCGCCCTCAAAGAGGGGAATGGAAACCCCGGCAATATTTCCCGAAGCGGTTTTTACCGCGGTAATCCGCACGATGCCGGGGGTGAAGATTCCCGTTTCACCGTAGACCGCAATCCAGGATTTGAAGGATTCGTCGATCCGTTCCTTTTCTTCCAGAAGTTCCTTGATGCGGATTTCGGTAAGCCGGATCTCCGCCTGAAGCTGCTGTTTTTTGAGCATCAAAGTCGGAAGGTAGCGCCGGTACATTTTCAGCGCGTCCTTCTGTTTTTTGAGTTCATTTTTGGTCAGCTTTATCTTTGCCATAACGCCTCAAATATCTCTACCGGAAAAGTTACGCCTTTTTCGGCCAGAATTTTTCGATGAGTTCCGTCCGCAGTCCCGTTTCCTCGGGGCTGAAACAACCGGACAAAATCTCCCAGCCCAGATCCAGGGCTTTTTCCAGAGGGATGTTCACCGACAGGTCCATCATCTGTTTTTCAAACTGGTCCCCGTATTTGAGGAGCTTGTCGTCCCAGGCCGTCATAATAAAGCCCATGGCCTTTTTTTCCAGCGTATCCTTGAAGGCGGAATAGAGTTTGATCATCCCGTCCATCAGGGCCCGGTGGTCGGGGCGGGTTTTGCCGTTGACCTGCTGTTTCAGCCGGGAAAGGGAACCGAAAGGTTCGATGCGGCCATTTTTCAGGTAGTACTGGCCCTCGGTGATGTAGCCCGTGTTGTCCGGTACCGGGTGGGTAACGTCGTCGCCGGGCATGGTGGTAACGCCCAGAATGGTGATGGAACCGGCGGTGTCAAAGTCAACGGCCTTTTCATACCGGCTCGCCAACTGGCTGTAGAGGTCGCCGGGATAACCCCGGTTACTGGGAACCTGTTCCTGAATAATCGAGATTTCCTTCATGGCATCGGCGAAGTTGGTCATGTCGGTCAGGAGAACCAGCACATCCTTGCCCTGGAGGGCGAACTGTTCCGCCACCGCCAGGGACATATCGGGGATCATGAGACACTCCACCGTGGGGTCGCTGGCGGTATGGACAAACATTACCGTCCGGGAAAGGGCGCCGCCCTCTTCCAGCGTGTCCTTGAAGAAGAGGTAGTCGTCGTATTTAAGGCCCATGCCCCCCAGGATGATCACGTCAACCTCGGCCTGCATGGCGATCCGGGCCAGCAGCTCGTTGTAGGGCTCCCCGGAGACCGAGAAGATCGGCAGCTTCTGGGAAACCACCAGGGTATTGAAGAGGTCGATCATGGGAATCCCGGTCCGGATCATCCGGCGGGGGATGATGCGCTGGGAGGGGTTTACCGAAGGCCCCCCGATGGGGATGAGGTT
>JAISBS010000016.1 GCA_031266075.1 Treponema sp. | reverse complement strand
TCTATGCTCCGGGCGGCGTCTTCGTTGCCCCGCTTGTCGAACTCGGCCCGGAATGTACCCAGATAGGCCACAATGTCGGGATGAAAGGTCTGGTTGATCAGGCCCACATAATCCCTGAGGGATCCGGCGGTTTGTCCGAAACTCAGAGCCCCGGCGGTCAGAGTCATGGCGAAAGCGAAACAAATACGGCGAAACATGGGATTCTCCTTATAGATTTCAGGGAACCTCTAAAAACTTCAGTTTTTAGAGGTTTTCTTACCTATTATGCCACAGCCCGGAGATATAAACAAGGCTTAAGGCCGCGATCCGGCGTCCGCGCCGGGCGTCCATGCCGGGCGCTCCTCCCGCCGGGGGATTTTGCCCATACCGGACGCCGCGCGGACCGGGGTGGTTTTTCCGGCGAAAATCGCCTATACTGCCCGGAAATGGCAGCCATCGCAATTGTATTGAAAATAGCCGGGGGACTCTGCCTTTTCCTCTACGGGATGAAGGTGATGAGCGACGGCATCCAGCAGGCCGCGGGGGACCGGCTCCAGCGGGTTTTGGGCCTGGTAACGGGAAACCGCCTGGCGGGGGTGCTTACCGGCTTTGCGGTAACCGCCATCATCCAGTCTTCATCGGCCACTACGGTCATGGTAGTGTCCTTTGTAAACGCCGGCCTCCTAACCCTGACCCAGTCTATCGGGGTGATCATGGGGGCCAATATCGGCACTACCGTTACCGCCTGGATCGTCTCCCTGGTGGGCTTCTCCCTGAACCTTTCCTCCCTGGCCCTGCCCGCGGTGGGCGTCGGTTTCATCGCCGGGGTCATTAAATGGAAGCACCGGAACCTGGGGGAGGTGATTTTGGGTTTCGGCCTCCTCTTTTTGGGCCTCGACTTCCTCACCAATTCCATGCCCTCCCTGGAAAACAAACTGGACTTTATCGCCGGGCTTTCAGGTCTCGGTTTTGGCTCCACCCTTATCGGCGCCGGGGCGGGACTGGCGATGACCATGATCACCCACTCCTCCAGCGCCTCTACGGCGATTATGCTGACCATGGCCTTTAACGGCGTCATCACCTACGAAATGGCCGCCGCCATGATCCTGGGGGCCAATGTGGGCACCACCATAGACGCGGCCCTGGCCGCCATCGGAACCAAAACCGCGGCAAAACGGGCCGCCCTGGTTCATGTGCTGTTTAACCTCATCGGCGCGGTCTGGGCCATCATTTTCCTCAAACCCCTGTTGGCCCTGGTAGAACTGCTCAGCCCCGGCGAGGTCGTACCCGGCATGGTTCAGAACGCCCTGATCCCCGCCCACCTGGCCATGTTCCACACGGTTTTTAATATGGTGAACACGATTCTCTTTTTCCCCTTTGTAAAGCCCTTTGCCGCGCTGGTTTCCTTCCTGATCAAGGACGATAAAGCCGGGGCGGAACCGGAGCATTACAGCCTGGTACACAAGTCCGGCTCCATCCAGAACACGCCGGAACTGAACATTATCCGGGCGGAAAAGGAAATCCGGGACATGGCGGGGATCGCCTCGGCCATGTACGCCCGGATCAGTACGGCCGTCGGGGCCCTCAAGGAGGCCGAGGACCGGGAAGGGGCGGTGAAGGGACTGGCGGCAGAGATGAAGGAGCGGGAAGAATACGCCGACGAGATGCGGGAGGCCCTGACCGCCTTCCTTATCGAATGTACCCGTGAGCAGTTGAACTCCCGTTCCGAAGACCGGGTCTCCCAGCTCATACGGATCATCGCCGATCTGGAAGACATGACCGATCTCTGTTTCGGCGCGGCTCTCCTGCTGGAACGGAGCGTCAGAAAAAACCAGATTTTTAAGGAAAAAGAAATGGCCGCACTGGTTCCCTATCTGAGCCTGGTGGAAAATTTTCTTACCCTGGTGCGGGAACATTTGGGCAGGCGTTTAAGCCCCGAAGAAACGGAATACGCCAGTTTCCTGGAAGAAAAAATCGACGAGTCCCGGGACCGCCTCCGCAAGCTGGGCCGCAAGCGGATCGAAGCCGGGGCGGATGTAAAAACGGAACTGCTCTTTATCGACCTGGTCCGCCGGATCGAACAGTTGGGAGATTACTGTTTTGACATTGCCGAAGCGCTGGCAAGGTAAGGCCATGCACCGGCGGCCTTTGGACAAACCCTGTGTAGCGGCCCTGATCTGCATGCTGGTGTCTTTCCCCGCCCTCCGGGGAGACGCGCAGGCAGGCCGGGACGGCGGCAGCCGGGGCAGAACGGCGCAGCCAGCGGACTGGCCCGTCCTTATCGGCGCCACCGGCGGACTGTACGGCCTGGACCGGGCCGGAAAAGCCAGCCTTCTCCGGGAGGGCGGCCCGGTACGGAAAATTCTTCGGGCCGGTGACGAATGGCTCATCATGGGCGGCGAAGGAATTCTGGCCTCGGCGGATTTTAAATCCTGGGAACCCCGGAACCAGGGGCTGCCGGTAAAAACCCTCAAAGTTTACCGTGAGGGCAAAAAAAGTTTCCTCTCCATGGTACAGGAAATCAAAGACCTGGAACTGAACCCCGCAGATCCCCGCGTCATGGTGTGCGCCACCAAAGACCGGGCCTATCTTTCCCGGAACGGCGGCCTTGCCTGGGAGGGGCTTCCGGCCCTGCCCTTCAAAATCAACGGCATCAAGGCGGTGGCGGCGGCATATATGCCGGCCTCCGCTTCGGGGGAGACCGCCGCTACCGGAGCGGAACTCACGGTCTTCCTCTCCCACAGCACCTACGGCCTTTATTACCTGCACCCGGACCGGACCGGCTTCCCCTGGACGGAACTCAATGCGGGCCTTGAAACCCTGGAAACCACCGGCAACGCCGACGAAGTTTCCGACATCGCCGTTGCGGCGGGGCCGGATTTATATGTGTCCCAGACCTTCCGCCGCCGGATCTACCGGCTGGACTGGGAACGCAAGCGCTTTACCCTCCTTTGGCCGGGCAATGCGGCCTTCGGCACCGTGGACTCCCTGAGCCCCGGCAGGGCGGGACTCCGGTTCCTCCGGGAAGGGGCCTTGGCGGAACTGCCCTATGCCGGCAGCGGCCCGCAGCCGGAACCGCAGCCGCTCCCGGAACTCCTCAGCGCGCTCCGCGGGGCCCCGGCGAACCTGAAACCCCTATGCGCGGTTCTGCGGGAAAACCCCGCCCGGCCCGGTTCGGAACAGATCTTCCTCAGCGAACTCTGGCTCCTGGATGAGGCCCCGGCTGACCCCGGCCCGGCGGCTGTTCCGGCGGCCACCGCGGGCCGCAGCCCCGCCACCGGAGGCCGCCGGGCGCCGCAGGGGGCCGCAGGCCGGGAAGGGCTCTACCTTCCGGTGAACCACGCCATGGATCCGGCAAGCCTCAAACCCTATCTGGATCTGATCCGGGAGCGGAACCTTGATATGGTAGTCATCGACATGAAGGACGATTATGGCCGCCTCCGCTTTAACCCCAAAGATCCGGCCATAGCCGCCAAAGGCCGGGTCTTCCGGCCCCTGGATATCGAAAGCCTCCTGGCCGAAATGAAAAGCCGGGGCATATACACCGCCGCCCGGATCGTGGTCTTCAAAGACCCGGTGCTGGCGGGCCGGGAGGGGGGAAAATACGCGGTCTGGGATTCCCGGAACAACAAAGCCTGGGTGGGCTACCATGACAGCCGCCTGAAAAAGGACGACCCCGCTCTGGCAGACCGCCGGGAAGACCTGACTGAAATTCTCCCCGCCGCCGATCCCGCCTATGTAACCCTCAGAACCTATTATGACGAACGGTGGGTGGATCCCTATTCGGAAGAAGTCTGGGACTATATCGCCGCCGTGGCCGCGGAACTCCACGAGCGGGGCTTTGATGAAATTCAGTTTGATTACATCCGCTTCCCCACCGACGGGGCGAATCTGGGGGATGCCCAATACCGCTGGCAGGATCGGGGCATGGACATGGAGAGCGCCATTATTTCATTCCTCATGCACATCCGTCCCCGGATCCGGGCCCCCATCTCCATCGACATCTACGGGGCCAATGGCTGGTACCGGACCGGAGCCCGGACGGGGCAGGAGGTGGAACTTCTGGCGCCCTGGGTGGACGTAATCTGCCCCATGTATTACCCCAGCCATTTTGAACAGGACTTTCTGGCCCAGAACCCGCCGGAACTCAGACCCTACCGGATTTACTTTCAGGGCGTTCTGCGAACCAGCCGGATTGGCCGGGGGCAGATCATCGTCCGCCCCTATGTGCAGGCTTTTTACCTTAACGTGTCCTATGACCGCCGGTACTACAACACCGATTATGTCCGCCGCCAGACCCAGGGTGTCCGGGACGCGGGAAGCCCCGGCCTGACCTACTGGAACAATTCGGGCCGCTACGACGACATTCCTGTTTTTCCGCCGCCGGACTAGCCGGAACGCGGCGCTATGGATTCAACCCTGGAAGAAGGGCTCGCGGCCCTGCGGGAATCGGACCCGGATATTGAAGCCCTGTTCGGCCCCCGGAAAAACCACATAGGCGGGGCCCTTGAAACATACCTGGCGGAAATAGAACGCTTTAACCCCGCCTACGGCCTTGTGGGGGCGAAGAACCGGCGGGAACTGGTGATAAAACACATCCTCGACAGCCTGGCCCCCCTGGGCATCATCCGGCGGCTTTTAAACGCCTTCCCCCCGCCCCGCCGCATGGCCGACGCGGGATCGGGGGCGGGCCTGCCGGGAATCCCCCTGGCGATCTGTCTGCCCGGCGCGGCGTTTACCCTTATCGAGCGGATGGGCCGCCGGGCGGGCTTTCTGCGGAACACCCTGGCGGTCCTGGGACTTTCCAATGCCGTCGTGGAAGAACGGGGGGTGGAAGAGACCCCGGCGGGGCAATACCATATCGTCAGCTTTCGGGCCTTCCGCCCCCTGGAGCCCCGGACGATCGGGGGCCTCTTCCGGCTCTGCGCCCCGGAGGGCCTTCTTGCGGCCTACAAGGGCCGCCGGGAAAAAATCGAAGCCGAAATGACGGCGGCGGGAAAAACCGCAGGCCCCTGGGAGGCCCTCCCCTGCCCCGTCCCCTTTCTCCCGGAGGAACGGCACCTACTCGTCATAAAAGCGCCGGGGGCATACGAAACTTGACCCTCCCCTTCCGAACATGGTAAATTTTGGCGTGCCTGCGGGCCGTAAACCGGGAGGGAAACGGGGTGAAAGCCGCCATTATTTTCGGGTCAAAGTCGGACGCGGCGGTGATGAAAAAAACCGCCGAGGTGCTGGCGGAATTCGGCGTTTCCTACACGTCCCACATTTTATCCGCCCACCGGGTACCAGAACTGCTGGGGGAAACCGTCAAAGCCCTGGAACAGGAGGGCGTTGAGGTAATCATCGCCGGGGCGGGGCTGGCGGCCCATTTGCCGGGGGTGATTGCCAGTTTGACCCTGATTCCCGTCATCGGCGTGCCCATAGACTCCGGGGGACTCGGCGGGCTGGACGCCCTCCTTTCCATCGTACAGATGCCCAAACCCGTTCCCGTGGCCGCCGTGGGCATCGGCAACGGGGCCAACGCCGCTTATCTGGCCTGCCAGATTCTCTCCCTGAAATACCCGGAACTGCGAAAAAAACTTTCCGGTTTTCGGATACAAATGAAAGCAGACTTTCAAAAAGAAAATGAAGGAGCGGCCCTATGAGCGGCAAAGACGGCGCGCTTGATCCCGCGAGTATCGGGCGGGGGGCGGAACTGTACGAAGGCAAGGCAAAAAAAGTTTTTGCCGCGGCAAACCGGGACGGCTCCGCACGGGACGACCTGGTGATCATTCATTACAAGGACGATGCCACCGCCTTTAACGGCGAAAAAAAAGGGCAAATCGAGGATAAGGGAATCCTGAACAACAAGATTGCCTCGGGACTTTTGGGACTGCTGGAAGAATCCGGGGTGCCCACCCACTTTATCGCCCGATCCGGCGACCGGGATATGATCTGCCGGAAGGTCAGGATTATCCCCCTGGAGGTCATCGTCCGCAATGTGGCCGCCGGATCCATGGCCCGGCGGCTGGGCCTCGCCGAAGGGACGGCCCTCAAAACCACGGTTTTTGAGCTTTCCTACAAGGACGACAGCCTGGGCGATCCCCTGATCAACGACTACCACGCGGCAGCCATCGGCGCTTCCACCTTTGAAGAAATCGAAGAAATAAAAACCATCACCTTCCGGGTGAATGAGATCCTTTCCGCCTTTTTCCTCCAGCGGGGGATCAGGCTCATCGATTTCAAGCTCGAATTCGGCAGGACGGCGGAGGGCGGCAAACTGGTGCTGGCGGATGAAATCTCCCCGGACACCTGCCGTTTCTGGGACGCCAAAACAAACGAGAAACTCGACAAAGACCGGTTCCGCCGGGATCTGGGCAATGTGAAAGAAGCCTATGCCGAGATACTGAACCGCATAGGTTGACAGGCCCACAATGACGCCGGCGGAAACAACTAAAAAACAACATACCGGGATCGGTGATCCCCGGAATAATCCGCGGGGCGGGCCCGGCGCATTACCGGAATTATCGTATGAAGACGATGCCCTCCATGAGGAGTGCGGGGTTTTCGGCGTCCTCCTGAAGGACCCGGAAAAAAACGCCGCGCCCCTGGTGTATTACGGGCTTTTTTCCCTGCAGCACCGGGGCCAGGAAAGCGCGGGGATTGCGGCCATGAGGGATAAAAATATTGAGGTGCGAAAAGGGATGGGCCTGGTGGGGGAAATTTTCAACCCCGAAACCCTGGCGCCCCTGCGGGGTTCCGCCGCGGTGGGCCATGTCCGCTACTCCACCCGGGGCTCCAGCGTTATTGAAAACGCCCAGCCCTTTGTGAGCCGCTTTAAGCTGGGTTCCATTGCGGTGGCCCATAACGGCACCCTTACCAACGCCGACGTGGTCCGGGAACTCCTGGAAGATTCGGGGGTGGGCTTTACTTCCTCCAGCGACAGCGAAGTCATCGTGAACTTGATCGCCAAAAATTACAAGAAGGGCCTTGAACGGGCCCTGACCGATACGATCCAGTTTATCAAGGGCTCCTACGCCCTGGCGGTTCTGACCGAAGACGCTCTGGTGGGGGCCCGGGATCCCAACGGCATCCGGCCTCTGTGCCTGGGGAAACTGGAGGGGGAGGGCTGGATCCTCTCCAGCGAATCCTGCGCCATCGAAGCCGCGGGGGGAAAATTTGTCCGGGACATTGAGCCCGGCGAGGTGGTGATCATCAGCCGGGAACAGGTGCTGTCCTTTAGCTTTAGCGAAAAGACCCGGCGGGCGGTCTGCTCCTTTGAATACGTCTACTTCGCCAGGCCGGACAGCGTAATCGACGGGATCGACGTGTACGGCGCCCGGATCCGGGCGGGGGAAATCCTGGGCAGGGAATCGGCGGTGGCGGCGGACCTGGTCATCGGCGTTCCCGACTCCGGGATTCCCGCAGCCATCGGCTACGGCAGAGCAACGGGCACCCCTTTCGGCATGGGAATCGTAAAAAACAAATACATTGGCCGCACGTTCATCTCCCCGGATCAGGCCGTCCGGGAGCGGACCGTGTCGATCAAACATTTTGTCATTCAGAGCGAAATGAAGGGCAAGCGGGTGGTGCTTATCGACGATTCCATCGTCCGGGGAACCACAAGCCGCCGCCTGGTGGCCATTTTAAAGGAAGCGGGGGCAAAGGAAGTGCATATCCGGGTCTGTTCCCCGCCGGTCCGCTTTCCCTGTTATTTCGGCATCGACACCCCCCACCGGCGGGATCTGATCAGCAACGGCTCCAGCGCCGGCGAACTCTGCGCCTCTCTGGGGGCCGACAGCCTGGCCTTTATCTCCGTGGAGGGCCTCCTCGAATCCCTGGAGCCCCGGAACGGCGGGCCGCGCGGCGGCTACTGCCTGGGCTGCTTTACCGGCGAATACCCCATCCCCGTACCGGGGGAAGCGGGACGGCCCGGCCCGGAGGGCTGAGACGGCGGCCTGTTTTCGGCCTACGGGTCAAGGACGGTTACTTTATAGGCCCGGTAACGGGGAGCGCCGTCTTTTTTGCTTCGTTCCATATCTTCTTCGTAATAATATTTAACCCTCATGCCGGTTTCCAGTTCGTCAAAGTCCTTGTTGGTCAGCGTGCCAAAATAAAAAAATACATTATTTATTTTTTCGTCCTTGATAAATCCAAAGCCGTCTTTCAGGCTGAATATGGTGGAAACAGCGCTGTCCGGTTCGTCCGCTTCCACCGGGGGCCGGACGACCGCGCTTGCCTCCCCGGCGGCGGGAGCTTCCCTCTTTTCCCCAACAAAGAGACTGTCGACGGTTTCCGAAACAGGTTCACGGTTAATCCGCTCGTTCATAACCACAGGGTAGAGAACCTCTTCCAGCAGATGGCGGGATGTCTTGGTTTCGGAGATCGTACCGCTCTCGTTGTAGTAGCTGTAGTTCCAGCAGATCAGCATAACCCTGGTTCCCAGCGTGTTGAGCTTTCTCACCAGGGGAACGTAATCCCCGTCCCCGGCCACCAGCACCAGAACATCGAAGCGTTTGTAGATCGCCAGCTCATAGGCTTCCAGGGCCAGCCATACATCAATCCCCTTTTCCTGCCAGGTGTTGTTTTCACCATACCGCAGGGGCAGGTAATGGGTAACGATATTTTCCCGCATAAGAATATCTTCAAATATCCGTTCGCTTTGAACTTTTTCCCCCATCTCTTTGGCGGAGGAGCGGCCCTTGAAATAATGGGCGTCGATGATCTGACAATGGCGGATATCCTCGATTTTCAGAATCGACGCGATCTCGGCGCGGATAAAATCATGCAGACCGGCTATGCTGATACGGGCTTTCCGGCCATGCTCGTATTTGTAATAATTGCTGACCTTGTAAAAATAATAGCCGTCGTAAAAAATCCCGATTCGTACCAGATTGTTTAACTGATTGTTCATACTTTTTTGCCTCACTCCTTAATGGCCCTGTCCAAAAACTGAAGTTTTTAAACAACTCTAATCTTTGGGGCGCTGATAAAAACGTCCGTTAAGCTGTTCGGTTCTGATCACATTGATAAAGGCGCCGGGATCGATCTTTTTGATCTCCGGCACAAGGCGGTTTACTTCGCGCGAGGACACCACCGAATACATCATGACCCGGTCAGCCATTTCGTAATGGCCCAGTCCCGTAAAGGAGGTCGCGCCATGGTGGGTGCTGTCCCGGATCAGTTCATAGACCTCCCGGCTTTTATCCGTAACAATGAGCAGCGTTTTCTGCTGGTATCCCTGGTACAACCGGGACAGAACCGCGGTAGTAGCAAACTGAAAAATGATCGAATAGAGGGCCCGATCAAGGGTAAAAAGAAAAGCCGCCAGTACCAGGATACCGCAATTTCCAATAAAGATATAGCCCCAGGCGTCTTTCCGGTATTTTTCCGAAATAAAAATGGCGATAAAATCAGTACCGCCGCTGGTAGCATCCGCATACAAACAAAGGCAAATCGCCATTCCGTTGAGCAGGCCGCCAAAAACCGCGGAAAGCAGCACATCGTGCAGTTGAATAGTCTGGATAAACATGGCGGGCATCCAGTCCGTAAAGAAGCCCGAAAGAACCACCATAAGCCCCGAATAGCAGGTAAACTTTTTCCCAATATATTTAAAGCTGATGATCGCCGGCGCCAGATTCAAAATAAAGAGGACAAGGCTGAAAGGAACATCGATCCCGGCAAAGCGGAAGGCGCTTTCCTGAATCAGCAGCGCCAGCCCCGTAAAGCCGCCGGGAATAAGCCCCCCGGCATGAACAAAGGTATTCAGGTTAAAGGCCATGAGCAGCGCCCCGGCGACAATCAGAAGGAGCCGCTTAAACGTATGGCGGACAGCGTTTTGGCGGTTCATTTTTTACCCCCGGCCCCTTCACGGGACGGGCCGGACAAGCCGGGAGGACAAGGCGCCGCCGGAAAAGAAAACCGCCATGTCCGCCCCACGGGGAATGCCGCCCAGCGGAACCGTCCCGGCGGCGTTTTGGAACACAATGCCCCGGCGGCCCAGCCGGGCATACCAGTTTTTCAGGAGCGGCGTTTCCAGACGCCGGTCCGCGTAGAGAACTTCATCGCCCCGGCGGACAAGGGCGGCAATGCCCCGGTCCGCTCCCCCGACAAGGGGCCAGGCCGCCGGAAACCCAATCCGGGCCCCTTCGACGGTCAGGGACGACTGGTTCCCGCTCAACTGAAACACCGCGGCCCGGTCCCCGGCCTGAGCGCCCGATCCGGCAGGCAGCCTGATGGAATACACGCCGGCCCCTTCGTGATGCACATAGACCAGCGGGGCTCCCTCCCCGCCCGCCGGAGGGAACCGCAAAAACGAGTAACCCAGCCATACCGCCAGCAGCCCCCCGGCCAGCATCAGGGGATAGGCAGCCACCCGGGGGAAAAGGACAGCCAAGGCAAAAACCGGCGCGCCGGCAAGGGCGAGGAGGAACAGGCCCCGCTGGGAAAATATGCCCCCGCAGGAAACCGCCACCGCCGCGGAAAAAGCGGCCAGGACGCCGGAAAAGGCAAGAAATATCAGGGTGATTCGCCGGTTCCGAGAACGGATGCTCAGGTGTTTTTTGAAGAGGCTCAGCATAAAACCCGCGGCCAAGCCCAGCATCGCGCCGCCGAGGTAGAGAAGATCCCGGGCGGCGGAAAAATGAGGAACTTCCATAGGTTTGTTATACCCCTTCCGGCGGCTTTTTCATAGGCCCGGCAACAGGCTGCTAGGGCATCACGCTGAATTCCTGGACAACCTGGATTTCAGACTGAATCTCGGCGGCGGGGGCCGCTTCCCTGGCGGCGGACAGGGCCGCTTCGACCAGCGCCTGGGAATTGGCCACGCCGTAGAGACTGACACGGTTGTTTGAAACCGAAGCTTCCAGAAAGTGGATGGGAATTTCCCGCTCGTACATCACATGGTGTTTTACCTGCTGCTCCAGAATCAGTTCCCGGATCCGGGCCTGGCCCAGCGCCTCGGCCCCGGGATTCAGGGTATGATCCCGAAGACCCTTGATAATTTCCGCCGCCGCCGCCGGATGGAGCCGCCCGGTATTCAGGGCAAGGTGATAATTCCCCGGATCCTTCCATTCGGCGTCAAAAAAATAACGGTGAAAACCGCTCCGGTCCCGGTCGTTCTGGTCGATAATCTGCCGGGCCCGTTTCTCGTCGCAGTGGAAATAGCTCTTGACCCGTTCCAGCCGGATTTCCATGGAGGCCGCCAGAAAGATCGATATGACGCCGGGGACATCCCGGAAAACAACGCCGGCCCCCCGGCCAATGAACACGCAGTTCCCCGCCTCCGCCTCGGTAAAGACCGCGGTTTTCAGATAATGCAAATAGTCGTCCCGGTCCTGGGACAGGGAGGCCCAAAAAGAAGGCTTCCGCTCGTCGTACCGTTCCAGTTTGCGGCCCGCAATCCCGCAGGATTTGATCCGCTCCTCCAGAACCTGCCGGTCCACAAAGCGGTAATCCAGCAGCCGCGCCAATTCCTGAGCGGTTTCGTCGCCCAGAGCCGCCAATTCGCGGGAAACCGTGATAATAGCCATAAAAACCCCCATCGGCAATTATAGCATAGAGCCGCCCGGTGGTCTTGTCAAAAAAATTGCCGGAGCGGTATTTTTATAGTATGGAAAAGAAACACAGTGCGGGAAAAAACCTTGAATGGCGGGAAGATGAAAACCGGGAGGTCTTCCGGGGCCGGATTTTTTCCGTCCGGGAAAGCCTGTGCCGGTCCCCGGACAATAAAACCGGAACCTATACGGTCATTCACGCGCCGGACTGGGTTATTGTAGCGCCGCTGCTCAAAACCCCGGCGGGGGAAAAACTGGTCATGGTGCGGCAGTGGCGGCACGGCTCCCGGGAGCTGAGCCTGGAATTCCCCGGCGGGGTGCTGGAGGCCGGGGAGGATGCGGCCCAGGCGGCGGCCCGGGAATTGCGGGAGGAAACCGCCTACAGGCCGGGAAAGCTGCAAAAAATCGGGGAATTCAACCCCAACCCGGCGATCATGGCAAACCGGGTTCATTTTTTTATGGCCGAAGATCTGGAACATACGGGAAAACAGGAACTGGACGCGGATGAATATATCGAGGTGGAACTGGTAAGCCCCGGCGAGGTGTTCCGGGGTCTGGGCCGGCCCCCCTACGTCCATGCCCTCATGGGCGCCGCCTTTGCCCTTTATCTACAAAAAACCGCCGGGAACATCCTGGACGGATGATCCCGGCGGCGGTTTAACACATGGCGCCGCAGGCTCCTAGGGAAGGGGCCTGTAGGTGCTGCCCGAATCCCACATACCCTGCCGCAGTTCCCCGTTCAGGCTGGGAATATCCAGTACCATGCCGGGGTGGATCAGATCCGGGTTGTCCGGCTGGGGCAGTTTGGACCTGTTGGCGTTATAGATAAGCCGCCACTTGGTGGGGTCGCCATAGGCCCAGGGCCGGCCCGCGATGTTCCACAGACAGTCTTTGGTAACATTCCAGGGCCGGACGGTGTACTGGGCCGGCAGAGCCGCCGCGTCAGGAGACGCCGTGCCGGGGGCCTCCCCGTCCACGTAGGCCAGCAGGGTGATAACCTGGTTCGCCGCGTCTATGGCCCCGTCCCAATCCTCCGCGGACCGGGCGGTCAGGCTGGTTTCATAGTATCCCTGGGCCTGTCCATATTCATTAGGATACCGCCGGAGGGCGCCGTTGGCCTCGGCCCAGTCAAGCCGGGTTTTGGCCGACGCAATGGCGGTATTGGTTTCCTTAATCTTCAACTGGAGGGCCACATACTCATCGGAAAGCTCAGCGTAGCGGATCGCTTCCGCCGCGTAATTGGCGGAGGCGTCGTAATCGCCGTAGTCAAACGATTCCTGGGCCAGATTGGTCAGCCGGGTACTTTCCAGAAAATACTTGTTGTTCCGCAGTTCCTGGGAAACCTCCGGCGCCGCGTCCGAGGCAGCAGCCGCCGCCAGAACCGCGGAGGGCAGGAAAACAAGGGGTTCCGGCAGCGCGGCGGGATCAGAGTCCCATAAATAGGAGACCACGTTGTTAAAGTCCGAAAACCAGAGATCCGTTGAAGCCGGAACCGGGGAAACTTCCGTCCTGGCCGGGGCCTCCCGGAAAACCGGTTCCGGCAATTCGTACTGGGCAAAGGCCGGCAGGCCAAGGGCCAGTAAGCCACCTAATAACAGACCTGTTTTGCGGTTCATGACTCTCCTCCTTCCAAAATCAATTCAGCTTTTATCGCGGTTTCTTCGCTTTCACGCACCTTTTGTTCCGCCTCCCGGATTGCCGCCTCTGCGTCCAGGCGTTTTTCCTCCGCGGTTTCGCCCGCCGCGGTGAACCGGGCCGCCGATTCGGTATACAGCCTTACCGCGTCCGTATATTGTTCCGCCTGCACAGAAGATTCCGCCTGATCGTACATGGCCGCGGCGGCGTCAAATTCCGCCTTTACCGCAATATGGGCCTTGAGTTCCTGGGCCCTTTGCCGTTCCGCATCAGCCGCCAGCTTCTGTTCCGCCACATGAGCCGCCCAGGCGGTATTAAGAACCAGATGGTAGCGAAGGGCCGCTTCTTCCGCCGCTTCCCGGGCTGCGTCGATTTTTCCCGCGTTGTAGGCGTCCACCGCCGTCTGTCCGCTTTCCTCGGCCAGGTTGAAATTGTCCGGATCGTAGCCGGAAAAATCCCGCCGGACGATTTCCTGCCGGGCATTGTAGGCGTCCCCTCCGGTTTTCAGGGCCCGGTACTTGGCGCAGGCCAGAAGCCAGGAATCCCTGGCCCCGTAATAATCCTTTTCTTCATACCGGGACAGGGCCTGCAATGCCTCCCCGTCAACATCCTGGAGATAATCCGGGAAAGCGCCGCTCAGACCCGTCGCCACGGCTTCTTCCCGCAGGGCCACGATTTCATCCTCCCGATCTTTGGCGTAGAGGGGAATGGCCCGCTCGAAAATGCCGTCGTAGGTATCCGCCAGCGCCGTATACCGGGCCGCGGCCTGCTGGACTTCATCGTCGGTACTCCGGGGAAGCTGTCCGGCGGCGGCATATTCCGCTTCCGCGTTTTCCCAGTCGCTGGGGAAATAGGTCCCGCTTTCAAAGTCCGCCGCCCGTTTTCTTGCCTCTTCTGTCCGGGCAATGGCCCCGTCCAGCTCGTCCAGCAGTGCCTGTTTGGGAGTGCTGGCGCAGGCAAAAAGCAAAAAAAGCGCCGGTACGGCCAATACAAAAACCAGTTTCTGGTGATTTTTCATGGCGATTCCAATCCTCCGTTTTCCATGATCCGCGGTTCCCAACTCTGACATTTTGGAACTGGTTCAGCGTTCCGGGAGCATCGAAGTCCCGGCGGTATTATTGGCGTCTTTCCATACTATAGACGTATTATAGAAAGACTACCCTCAATATTATACGGTAAAATGGCGAAAGCTACAAGTGAAAACCGCAAAATAGCGAAAAATAAGGCCCCTGTTACGCGAAAGCCCGCCGGACGGCAGGGATGCCGCTGTTTCCGGGCTTTGAGTAGACATGTGGGAAAGGCTTCTATTATTATAGGACAAGCGAGGTCATGATGGCTGATATTACATTTGACATAGTGAAGCACTACGGGGTGCTGTCCGAGGAAAAAAGCGGCTGGAAAAAGGAACTGAACCTGGTTTCCTGGAACGGCAGAACGCCGAAAATCGACATCCGGGACTGGGCGCCGGAGCATGACAAGATGGGCAAAGGCGCCACCCTGACCTCGGAAGAGGCGGCCCGGCTGGCGGAACTCCTTGCCGGCGCCCTGGCGCACGGCGCCCCGGCGCAGAAAGACCCGCCGGACGCGCCCTGAGCGAAGAAAAAAAGTCCGCGAATTACGCGAATGAACGCGAATATTGTTTCTTCATTCGCGAAAATGAGCGTCCATTCGCGGCCCCCTCTTTCCTAACTTGTTGACAGTGCCCCGGCTCCCGGCCCCAGGGAAGCGATGGCCTTTTGGGTCATCCGGTCGCAGCGCTCGTTGAATTCATTCCCCGCGTGGCCCTTTACCCAGGCCCAGCGAACCGGAAACCGGCCCGCCAGTTCGTCCAGACGCTGCCAAAGCTCCCGGTTTTTCACCGGTTCTTTCCCGCTGGTCCGCCAGTTGTTCCGTTTCCAGGCGTGAATCCACTGGGACATTCCTTTTTGTACGTACTGGGAATCGGTAAACACCGTAACCTTCCCCGGAGACCACGCCGCGCCGGCCAAAAATTCCAGGGCGGCAATCACCGCGCCCAATTCCATCCGGTTGTTGGTAGTGTTTTTTTCGGCCCCCCACTTTTCCGCCAGAACGCCGGCCCCGCCAGCCCCCCCCGGCGGAACCCCAGCCCCCGGTTCTTCAATAATAACGTAGGCCCAGCCGCCGGGTCCGGGATTCCCCGAACAGCCCCCGTCGGTGTAAATTTTCAGTTCCGCCCCCGGTTTCAACGCCCCTGTCATGTTTTATGCCTCCATAATCCGGCTTTTATCCCGAAAAAATCCGGAAAATTCACCGGATTTTTCAGGAATTCCCTATTGCCGTAATCGCTTCAATTTGGTATTTTATATACGGGCCTCCTGGGACTGAGGCCTTCATCCATTTCATATTATACCGGTCTTTCGAGGGCAGGAGGAAGGTCCTGAGCTTCCCGAATTCCGGCAATAAAAGGGAGAAAACGAATCATGGCAAAACAGTTGTTGTTCAACGAAGAAGCCCGGCGCAAACTGCTTTCCGGGGTTGAGCAGATTTCCAAGGCGGTCAAAGTTACCTTGGGCCCCAAGGGGCGGAACGTCCTTCTGGACAAGAAATTCGGCGCCCCCACCGTAACCAAGGACGGCGTTTCCGTCGCCAAAGAGGTGGAACTTGCCGACCCCTACGAAAACATGGGCGCCCAGCTTCTGAAGGAAGTGGCCACAAAAACCAACGATGTGGCCGGGGACGGTACTACCACCGCGACGGTTCTGGCCTATTCTCTGGTAAAAGAGGGCCTGAAATCCGTGGCCGCGGGGATGACCCCCATTGAGCTGAAACGGGGCATTGACCGGGCGGTAGAGGCCGCGGTGGAGGAAATCAGGAAAAATTCCAAGGAAATCAAGGACAAGGAAGAAATTTCCCACGTTGCCTCGGTTTCCGCCAACAACGACAGCGAAATTGGCAATACCATTGCCGACGCTATGGAAAAAGTGGGCAAAGACGGGGTTATTACCGTGGAAGAATCCAAAACCATGGACACCACCATCGAATTTGTCGAGGGGATGCAGTTTGACCGGGGTTATATCTCCGCCTACTTCGTTACCGACCGGGACACCATGTCCACCGTCTACGAAGATGTGTATATCCTTATCCACGACAAGAAGATTTCTTCCATGAAGGATATGCTGCCCCTGCTGGAAAAGGTCGCCCAGAGCGGCAAGCCCCTGCTCATCATCGCCGAAGATGTGGACGGCGAAGCCCTTTCGACCCTGGTGCTGAACAGCCTCCGGGGGACTCTGAAAACCGTGGCCGTCAAAGCCCCCGGTTTTGGGGATCGCCGAAAGGCTATGCTGGAAGACATTGCCATCCTTACCGGCGGCGAGGTTATCACCGAGGAACTGGGGATCAAGCTGGAAAATACCGAAGTTTCCCAGCTTGGCAAGGCGAAGACCGTCAAAATCGACAAGGACAATACCACGATTATCAACGGCGCCGGTAAACAAAAGGACATTCAGGACCGGATCGCCCAGATCAAGGCCCAGATTGAGGATACCACCTCCGATTATGACCGGGAAAAACTCCAGGAACGGCTGGCGAAGCTGGCCGGCGGGGTGGCGGTCATCAACGTGGGCGCGGCTACCGAAGTGGAATTAAAGGAGAAAAAGCACCGGGTCGAAGACGCCCTTTCGGCCACCCGCGCGGCCATTGAGGAAGGGATCGTCCCCGGCGGCGAGCTGGCCCTGATTCAGGCGGCCATCGCCCTGGACAGGGCGGATCTGACGGGCCTGACGGATGATGAAAAAGTGGGCTACAAGATCGTCAAGCGGGCCCTGGAGGAACCAATCCGCCAGATCGCCGAAAACGCCGGTCTTGACGGCGCGGTGATTGCCGACAAGGCCAAGTCCGAAAAGAAGGGAATCGGCTTTGACGCGGCGAAGATGGAATGGGTGGATATGGTGAAGGCCGGGATCATCGACCCCGCCAAGGTAACCCGCTCCGCTTTACAGAACGCCGCGTCCATCGCGAGCCTTCTCCTGACTACCGAATGTGCCATTACGGACCTTCCCGAGAAGAAGGACCCGCCCCCCATGCCCGGCGGCGGCATGGGCGGTATGGGAGGCATGGACTACTGAGCCTGGTTCCAAAACCCGTCCGGTTTTGGAACAGCTTCTCCTTACCGGAAGCTCCGGGAGCCCTGACTGGGTTTCCGGAGCTTCTATTTTGAACCCCGGCGGGCCGCGGCCCGCTGGCGGATCACTTCATAAAGCAGCACCCCCGCAGCCACCGACACGTTAAGGGAGTCGATTTTCCCCCCCGAAGGGATGGCGATCATGGCGTCGCAGCTTTCCCGCAGAAGCCGGGAAACGCCCCCTCCCTCGCCGCCCAAAACAATGGCCGTCCGGCCCCGGAGATCTTTTTTGTAGAGGGCCTCTCCCTTCATATCGGCGCCGTAGATCCAGAATCCCGCGTCTTTCAAAAGCCGCGCCGCCCTGGGCAGGTTGGCCGTTTCCACGGCGGGAACCCAGGCGGCGGCCCCGGCGGAAGTTTGGGCGATAACCGCAGCGTGTTTGGCGTTTCGGCGGTCCCGGGAAACCACCAGATCCACCCCGAACTGATCGCAGGAACGGAGTATGGCGCCGTAGTTGTGGGGATCGGTTATTTCGTCAAGGATCAGCACCAGCGCGTCCCTGGCCGGGCCGCCCTCCGAAGGGGGACTGCCCAGGGACGCGATAAATTCCTCCAGGCTCCGGTCCGGCAGACCCCGGTCTGAAGCCGGGCCGCCGGGCTCCTCCACCGCCAGGGCGACACCCCGGTGATCCGGGGCCAGGCGGTCCAGGTCGTGGGTTCCCACCCGGTCAACCCGGATTTTCCGCTCCAGCGCCAGGGCTGCCAGTTCCCTGGCCCGGGGCCCCGGACGGGCCATCAAAAAAGGCCCGGCGGCCCTGCCGGATTTGAGGTGTTCTTCGATGGCGTGAAAGCCGGTTAGATATATCATCAGTATGATTCCCGGGAGCCGGTTTTAGGCTGCCGCGGCTCCTTTAGGGCAGCGCTGATTAACTTGACGCTAATCAGCGCTGCCCTATGTTTTTGCTCATTTCATTACGCAAATACCACATTAAAGTAGCACTGAAAAACTCTCGATTGAGTTTTTCAGTGCTTCCTTAGGATACTACCCCGCCGGGCCGGAGGACGGCAACCACTGTCCACAAGTTAAGGATTCATGTTTCTTAATGTGAGTTCGGCGAAGAAAAAAAGTCCGCGAATTACGCGAATGAACGCGAATGAACGCGAATGCGGATTCTTGGGTATTAAACCCTCGCCACGAATAAAAAACCCGGAGCAAACGGTTGGCCCGCTTGTTCCGGGTATCTTTGTTTCAGCCCCCCGGTTGAGTTTCCGGGTACGCTCCTAATACTTGGCGCTCAGCATCACCGAGAGGATTCTGTTTGCGAACATATTGTCGAAGCCCGTTACCGCGTTGTTGATGTCATAGCTGCAGTCAAGCATCACGTTGGGAACGAGGTTCAGCGAGAAACCCAGGGAAAGCTTTTGGAACCATTGTCGGGCAGTGCCCCCAGTGTCGTTGCCTCTTCCCGTGGCGCCTTCCCACGCATGGCTGCGCGCGCCGGTGCTGGTATTCTCGTTGAACTCGTAGCCGGGGAGGTGGACCTTTACGCCGCCGGTAATGGCCAGCTTGTCCGAAAGCCCCAGCTTGTCGGTTATCACGGACAGGGGGCCGCCGTTGATAAAGGCGAACCGGATTCCCACGTCCAGGGTAGAGGTGACGTCTTCTGACAGGCCGTAATAGTTGCCGCTGTGTTGAACCTTACCCACGGCGACAAAGCCGTTTATACCATCGAGGCCAACGGAGACCGGGACGCGGAGTTTCGCGCCGATCCCCAGGTAGCCCGCGGGGGTAAAACTAAATTTGGCGTAGGGAGCGATCCGGTTCTCCCAGGGGACGGAAGAGCTGCCGCTGCCGTCTCCCGCAATCATGAAGGCCAGGGTTTCATCGGCCCCCAGTTTCAGGTCGCCCCAGGGACCGCTGGAGACGGCAATGCCGCCTGTGTCCAGACCGACCGTGGGGGTAATAGAGTTATTGCCGTGATCAGTGTACGTATAATCCCCGATGCTGACAAACTCGTCGGTGTCGTAGTGAATAGCCAGCGAAACCTTGACCTTGGGCCGGGCGCTCAGGTTGCCGAAATTCATATCCCTGGCGGCGCCCCATTCCAGGCCGGGGGTAATGGTGCCGTTCCGGGCCATGGCGTAGCCTTCGTTACCATTGGCATCGACAACATAGGGCAGATACATGGAGTTTATGCTCTCCGTAAGGGTAACTTTCCAGCCGGCGTCTTTGGCCCCGATCAGGATGCCGAAGCTGTTATTCCGGTTAATGCCAACAGTGCCTGATAAAAGGCCGGAGAACGAGGAGTAGGAGTAACCGCCTGTAGCACCATTCATGTCGATCCCGGTGCTATTGACGACATCCCAGGTCGGGGCGCCGGCGGTGCTTGTGTAATTGCCAAGGTTATGGCCGCCGTTGTTAAAGGTGCCCGTGTAGGACAGGCCCAGGTACACGCTCTGCAGCTTGAGTGCCGCGCCGGCCTCCCAGTGGTCGTCGTTCAGCAAAATGGTTGCGACGCCGCTGCTGTCGGCGTTTGCCATTTTGAGGTAGCTAAACCATTTTGTCATGGTCAGGTCCGCCCAGTCGTTGACGCTGGAAAATCTATCCACGTCGGTAACAAAGCGGCCGTTGGTAACTTCCGCCGTGGGGGAAGTCTGCGCCAAAAGCGCCTGCCCGCCGAACGACAGAACCGCGGCGAAGCAGATAAACAATCTCAGTTTCTTTATCATCGAGAAACTCCTTTGTGCGTTCCGCCGCGCACTTAAAATTTGGCGGTGAGCACGATGGAAGCGTCGGGGCCGCCCAGCGTGGCGCCAACACCCTCATATATACCCGCAGTAATCGCCGGATGCAGTTCCTGCACAAAGGCAAAATCAAGGGATACCGCCTTGATGTTCAAGGTAAAGCCCAGGCTGTACGTGGCATCGGGATAGGCAAACGAGCTCTCGCTGGTGTTTATTTTTATATCCTCAGGGTCGCCTGCCCAGCCAAAAGTCGCGGCGTTGGTCGCGTCGGCCCCGCTGAGGCCCTTGACCGTGTTGCTGCCAAATGTGCCGCTAAGCTTAAAGAGCTTCAGCCGCAGGCCGGCCTGGAGGG
>JAISBS010000055.1 GCA_031266075.1 Treponema sp. | reverse complement strand
ATCGTTATCGCCGAAAGTTTCGCCCGGATCTTCCGGCAGAATATGTACAACTGCGGGATGATCGCCTGCGAGCTTCCGGCCCCGGTACTGGAAGAAATCTTCCGGGACTTTGGCGGCGTACGCACGGAGCTTTCCGTGGATACCACCGCAGGCTCCCTGGTCTTCCGAGGGGAAGGTAAAGAAAAAAAAGTCCCCTTTGTGCTCAAGGATTTTGAACGGGCCCTGGTTGAGGCCGGCGGCTGGGTGGAGTATGCGGCAAAACGGTATTAGGCGGGTATTATGGCGGCCGTTCAGGGCGTCGCCAAGCTGACGGAAAAAAACTTTCAAAAAAGGAGTGGCGGCGTAAACCTGTTTCCATATACACCGGGCGCGGCGGCTGTCCGCCCGGCGCATGGACAAACGGGGCAGGGGCCGCTTATAGTTAAAGCATGTTTACCACAACAGTTACTCCCCGGTTTGGGGACATGGATGTTCTTGGGCACGTAAACAACACCGTGCCCGTGGCTTGGTTCGAACTGGCCCGGAATCCTTTTTTCCGGATCTTCGATCCCGATTTAAAACTTGCCCGGGAAACCTTTCCCCTCATCATGGCCCACACGGATTATGACTATGTGGATCAGCTCTATTTCCGGTACGACGTGGAGATCCGGTCCTGGGTTTCCCGGATTGGCACAAAATCTTTTACCGTGTATCACGAGGCCTGGCAGCAGGAAAGGCTCTGCGTCAAGGGGAACGCGGTGGTTGTCCACTACAATTTTAATACGGAAAAAACCACCTCCATTCCGGAGGACAAAAAAACGCTTTTAGCGGAACATATGCTGCCCGGTTCCCGGTAGCTTCCCCGCTCCCGGTGTTACAATTTCAGAATCACTCCAAGAGCGGCGGCAATGGCGACATAAATGATGGGATTGCCTTTCAATTTATACACGCAAAAAAAGAAGGCCGCGAAGATGATGAACTCCTTGAGGCGGAGTGATTCATACCAGATCCCGGCGGAAGCGTTATAAAGGGAAATCTTCCAGGCGCTGAAGCCGGCGGCGGCAAGTAACCCCGCCGCGGCGGGACGGAGGCCGGAAAATACCGCGGCGACGATCCGGTTTTCCTTGAACGCCTTAAGCATACGGGCGATGAAGATGATGACCACTACTGAGGGGGCCGCCATAGCCAGGGCGGCGATACAGGCTCCGGGTATCCCCGCCCAGAGGAACCCTGCCTGGGCCCCCATGTTGATACCGATGGCCCCCGGCGAGGCCTGGGCAACGGCCAGAAAGTCCCCTATTTTTTCGATGGGCAGCCATTCGTGTTTTTCCGCCAGTTCAAAAAGGAAGGGCAGCGTCGCCAGGCCGCCCCCCACGGAAAAAAGGCCGATCTTACAAAACTCGACAAAAATGAAGAGAAATTTCACGGAACGCTCTCCGTATCCTCAAGGGGGCTTTTATCCCCGGAGCCGGCCGCGGTTTCATCGCGGGCTGCCATGCCGCCTGCAGGACCGTCTCCGGCCGGGGGAAAAAGTTTTTTTGGCCGGTAGAGGAAGAAACCCGCCGCGCCCGCGCCGATTATGACAAACACCGGGGAAGCGCTGAGGATGGCGGAAAGGGAAAATCCCAGGATAAAGATGATCACCGCCTTGATGTCCTTAAAAACGCCCTTTAAGAGCTTGATCACCGTATCAAGGATCAGAGCCCCCACCGCTATGCGGATGCCGGTAAACGCGTGCTGGACTACCGGATATTCGGCAAAACGCCTGATAAAAAGGGAGATGACAATCATCAAGGTAAAACCGGGAAGGATAAACCCCAGGGTGCTGACGATCCCGCCGGCGGGACCTTTCCGCTTGTACCCGATAAAGGTTGAAACATTCACCGAAATAATACCGGGGGTTATCTGGGCGATGGTGTAATAATCCATCACCTCGTCCAAATTCGTCCAGCCTTTTTTTTTGATGAGTTCCCGTTCAAGCACCGGAATCATGGCGTATCCCCCGCCAAAGGTCATGGCCCCGGTTTTCATAAAAGTCCACAGGAGATCCAGGTATTCTTTCACTCCCCGCCCCTCTCTACCCGGAGGTGTAATTCATCAAGCTGTTTTTGATCTACCTCGCCGGGGCTGTCGTCCATAGGACTTACAGCGAAGGAATTTTTCGGAAAGGCGATCACTTCCTTGATTGAGGTTTCTCCGGCCATCAGCATCACGAGGCGATCCAGGCCGGGGGCTATGCCGCCGTGGGGCGGGGCCCCGTATTTGAAGGCCCCGGTGAGGAAACCGAATTTCCGTTCCGCTTCCTCAGGGCCTATGCCCACGATGTTAAAAATCCGTTTTTGCAGTTCCGGGTCGTGGATACGGATGGAACCCGAAGCCAGTTCATAGCCGTTGAGGACCAGATCGTAAAGATCCCCCTTCACCGATCCGGGATCGCTTTCCAATACCGCGTGGTATTTTTCCTGGGGCCAGGTGAACATATGGTGGGCCGCTTCCCAGTGGTTTTCCCCGTCGTTGAATTCAAACATGGGGAAATCGACAATCCAGACAAACTCGAAGCGGCCCGCGGTAAGGGCCGGCCCGGCGGCCCCCGCCGCGGACGGCCCCGCTGTGGAGACAAGTCCCAGGTCCCGGCCCAGTTTGGAACGGACCGCCCCCAGGGCCGTATTGGCAATACTCCGCCGGGAGTCCGCCGCCATGAGGATCAGATCCCCCGGCTCCGCCTCAAGGCCTTCAATGATGCTCCGGGCCAGTTCCCCATCCGCCGGGGCCCCGGCGGTATCGGCGAAAAATTTGGAGACCCCCCCCTCCAGAAAAGGAGCGCCGCCTCCACCGCCGCCGCAGGCCGCAGGTACAACCACCTTCATCCAGGCCAGCCCCTTGGCCTTGTAAATCTTCGCCTGGGCCTCCAGTTCCTCAATCTGTTTCCGGGAATACCCGGCCCCGCCTTTTACCACCAGGGCTTTTACCCCGCCGCCGGAAGCGGCAATGCCTTTGGCGGCGGCTTCTTGTTTTTCCGCCTCCCCTTGAGCCAGGGCGTCCTTAAAAGCCTGAAAGGCCCCCCGTTCCGCCCAGGGGGCAAAATCCCGCAGGGGCATATCGAACCGGAGGTCCGGCTTGTCGGTTCCGTAGCGTTCCACGGCTTCCTCATAACTGAGGCGCTTAAAACGAACGGGAAGCTCTACGCCGAGGGTTTTTTTGAACACATAACCGAACAGCCCTTCGGTCATGGCCAGTATATCGTCCCGGCTTACAAAGGACATTTCAATATCGATCTGGGTAAACTCAGGCTGCCGGTCCCCCCGGGCGTCCTCGTCCCGGTAACAGCGGGCAATCTGAAAATATTTATCGAACCCCCCGGCCATGAGGATCTGCTTGTAAAGCTGGGGCGACTGGGGCAGGGCGTAGAATTTTCCGGGGTAGAGCCGGGAGGGTACCAGGTAATCCCGGGCCCCTTCGGGGGTGGACTTGATAAATGTGGGGGTCTCAATCTCATAAAACCCCTGGCCCGTCATCCATTCCCGGACGGCGAAACTCACCTCACTGCGGAGCCGGATCCTGTCCTGCATGGCGAAAGACCGGAGATCCAGGTAGCGGTATTTCAGGCGGAGGTCCTCATTGGCGTTGGTTTTTTCATCAATTTGAAAGGGCAGTACCTCGGACTTGTTGAGGATGAGGATCTTCCCCGCCGCCACCTCAATTTCCCCGGTGGGCATACCGGGGTTCACCATTTCGGGGGGCCGGGGCCGGACGACTCCTTCCACGGCGATGCAATATTCGTTCCGCAGTTCCGCGGCGGTATCCGCCAGTTCCTCAGGAGCGTCTTCCCCCGCCACCACCTGGGTGATCCCGTACCGGTCCCGGAGGTTGATAAAACTGATGCCCCCGTGATCCCGTTTCCGGTGTATCCACCCGTTTAAGACCACCGTTTTTCCGGCGTCGCTCTTCCGCAGGGAGCCGCAGTCCACGGTTCGTTTTAAAATTTCCATGTTCTGACTATAGTATGGGGGAAACACCCTGGCAAGAGTATGGGCCGGACTCAGACGGCCCACGGATTGTGAACCACTTTCAAAACCCCGGTTGTTTTTGAAAGCGTTTCATATTTGTCAAGTTTCCCTCTCTATAGTATACTAAGCCTATGCCCTTTGAACTAACCAAAGCGCTTATGGACAACATTCTTTTTTCCATGGAGGATCAGGAGGGAGATTTTTTTCTGGATACCCGGGAAGGAGTGGTTGCCTGCGGGAACCATGAATGTGACGCCCCCCCGGAAACAGAGGGGGTACGGTATATCCGCCTGCCCAAATGGGATTCTTCCAACGGATTCAGGCTGATGGAACGGTTTACCGCGGCTCTGCGGAACCCCCTGGTCCGGGAAGAACTCAGCCGCGCGCTGGACCGGGGGAAAGGGGTATTCCGGGCTTTTAAGAACATTCTCGGCCGGTATCCGGAAACGGAAAAAATCTGGTTTGCCTTTAAAGAGCGGGAAATGAAACGGGAAATCCTCCGCTGGTATAACGCCTTGCGGGAAGAATGGGGGCTCCAGCGGATCGGGGATGAGCCTGAGGAAACCGGAGACCTGGTGCTGGAGGATTTCCGTTTCCGCGCGGGTACCGCGGCCGATGAGTCCGCCGCGGCGGAACTGCACCGCTTTTGTACCGAAGAGATCCGGAATGCCGCGGTAAAAAAACAGGCGGCCTTTCCCGCCGGAGATGTCCCCTGGGTGTTTCCGGGGGTTCTGTCCATGGTCGCGGAAACCGTGGGGGGGGAATTCGCGGGCTATATAGCCGCCACCGGCGGGGAGCCTTCCATCCATGTCCGCTCCCTGGAAATCAAACCCGGATACCGGGGGCTTGGCGTCGGCGAAGCCCTGCTGTTCCGTCTTTTGGATACCCTCAAGCGGGAACAAAAGGAACAGATAACCCAATTAAGCATAGACCTCCCCGTGACGGCGGAAGGATTTTCCCGTGTACTGCTCCGGGAATCCTTTACCCCCTGTTCTACGCGGTACTGCCGGGACTTGCGGGAAGATGAGTAACGGCCCCGCCAAAACCCCGCGGGGATTACCGGCGGGAGTTTTACCGTATTGAGTAAATACAGGAAATATGCCAAAATAGGGGAAATTAAAGAGGCGGTTTCAAAATAACGGATTTTGAGAGCCACAGCCTTAGATTTAAATATACAGGTACAGGGAAAAGAAATGCCTTCTCAAATTGACAAAGAAAAAATAAAAAAAAACATAGCCGCTATTCTGGATATGGTGAAAACTGAAGTTGATCCGCGGCTTTTAAACGAATACCGCGCTCTTTTCAAACGGGAGGTGTCCTTCTTCAGACGATCCTGGACGGCGGCCTGCCTGTTGATGCTCTACGATCAGGGCGGTCTGCGCCGGTCCGAAAACAACCGGAACCGTAAATCAGGCGGTTCCGGCCGGGGGCCGGACAAAAAAGGCCGTGCTCAGGACCGGAAGGCCGTCGAAAAGCCCTCCGCCGGTGAAGCCGCCCGCAGCGACGCATCCCGGTACCCCCCTCTGGCGGATGAGGAGTCAAAACGTCTGTTTATCAGCATAGGCAGAAACCGGCGGGTATTCCCCCGGGAAATTCTGGGGCTGATCAATGCCAAAACGGCGATTCCCCGGGAAGACATCGGCGCCATCCGTATTTTGGATAACTATTCCTTTGTCCAGGTCCGCAATTCCGCGGCGGATACGATCATTGAAGCCCTGAACGGCCAGTCCTTCCGGGGGCGGCTCCTTTCGGTGAATTACGCCCGGGCGCGGAAAGACGATGCCGAGGACAGCCGGGAACCGGCTTTTTTCGAGATTCACGGCGACGACGATGGCAGCGGAATAGACGCCCCGGAGCCGGACTTGTCCCGCCCGGCGGCGGAGCAGGATTCCCCGCCGGAAATGGACTTCTCAGATCAGGGCGAGGATCATGCCGATGAAGAAGACATTGAGGCCGATTCCCGCCAGTAAAACAAGCCAGGCGATAATTTCCAGCGTATAGGCCCGGGCGGTATACCGGCGGGCCAAGGTTTCGGGCTTCCCCGGAAGAATGCCGTACGTGGCGAAGGGGTCTTCCGGCTCCCGGGGGATTTCCCCGCCGCCGTCCGGCCCGGGAAGCGCGCCGAAGACATACCACCCTTCTTTTTTCCGTTTTCCCTCATCCAGGATGAGGAGGGGGAGCGCGTTCCGCGCCTCTTCCGGCAAGGAATCACAGCGGTACACGCCATACCATTCACCACCGGGGAGCCGGCAGCTTCCCTCGCCTCCGGGAAGGTATTTCAGGGGAAGCCTGACCAGATCGCGGTTGGCTCTGAATATCCGGGCCCGCCACCAGAGCCGCCGGTACAAAACGGTGCATAACATCCCCGGAGGTATCAGGGGAAACAGCGGAGTAAAGACGGCGATAAGGGCGGTGATCGCCGTAAGGCGGAAGGCGGGCCGGAATAAAAACGAAACCGCGATAACGATGAGGGAAAGGGCCCCCAATACCAGGGAATAGGGAGTAATGGTATTCCAATATTCGTTCCGGTGCCGCCCCGCCCGGATGGCCCGGACTGTCAAGGATCGATCCGGGCCGTCATAGAAAATAACCAAAAGGGGCGTTTCATTAACGGCGGCAAAAAACCACCGGTCGTCCCGGAACACCAGGGAACCGCCCACAAAAACCTTGGCCCCCTCGGTAAGGGTGGATACCCGGTCCCAGCGAATCCGCTCCGGCGCTTCCTCGCCGGGATCAAAAGCCCCGGAAACCGCATTACGCTCCTGCATGGGCAGCATGTAGGTGTGGGCCCCTCTCAGGGCCACCGGGATGGTTAAGGTGTCACTCTTGACCCACAGGGTATGGCCGTCGGTAACCGACTCAAAACCTCCGATAAAACGGTAGGCGCCCCCTTCCCCTTTGAGGCTCCGGTACACACGGTAATCCAGCATGGGCCTGAGGCGGAGATCGTCAAAACACCGCCGGAACTGCCGCCATACATGACGGCCCGCAAAGGCCCCCGCCACCGGAACCAGGCCGTACCAGAAGATCACCATGCTTATGATAACTAGAAAATCATAAATCCGCAGGGTATTATACCTCCATGATGGAAAAAACCATAACCCATGTCACCGTGGGGGAAATTGAAACCAATTGCTGGATCTATCCCCTGAACAATACGGCATGCGCCGTCATCGATCCGGGGGCGGAGGCCGGTAAAATTACCGCCCGCCTCAAAGCCCTCAATCTTAATCCCGTTTATATTTTACTCACCCACGGCCATTTTGACCATATCGCCGCCCTGCCCCAGCTGGCCGCGGCCTATGCCGCTGTTTCGGCCCCGGTGATTGCCATACACCGGGAAGACGCGGAATACCTGGGCCCCAACGCCCGCCAGGTTCACCGCCGGAGCTTTACCGCCGCAGCGGGGAACGCCTACTATGTGGACGCGCTGTGGGAGGATATGCCTTCCCCGGCGGTTCTCCTTTCCGAAGGCGATACTATTGGTCCGTTCCGGGTTCTGCACCTGCCGGGCCATACGCCGGGAAGCGCCGCCTTTTACGACGAAGGAGCACAGATCCTTTTTAGCGGGGACACCCTGTTCCGGGGCGACTACGGCCGCACCGATCTTCCCGGCGGGGATGAAGCCAAAATCATGGCCAGCCTGAAACGCCTGTTTACTATGAATAAAGACATCCGGGTATACCCCGGCCACGGTCCCGCCACCACCATCGGGGAAGAGGCGCGGTGATTACGGCCCCGGCGCTCCAGCGCCTCGGGGTTCCGAACGCCCCTTTACCTTGCCAGCGTCTCCGCAATATCGAAACAGTAGTCCCCCAGTTTTTCGATCCGGCGGACCAGGTCGATAAAGAGGAGTTCCGTTTTGACATTCACCCCGGCCTCGATCCGCTTCCGGCCCAGCTTGCGGAGCTTGTTCCGGGACGCATCAATTTTTTCTTCCAGGGACCTGGCGTATTCGGTTTCTTCCAGGCTCAACCGCCTCCCCAGATGTTCCCGCACCAGGGTAAGAAAGTCCTCGACCAGCGTCACATAGGGGACCAGGGCGGCCATTTCCTTGCCCTTGAAGATGTGGTTTTTCTTGACGCTCCGCTCCAGAAGCAGGCCCACGCTGTAGCAGTCGTCGGTCATATCCTCCAGATCGGCGATGATCCGCAGGAGCTGGGAGACCCGCCGTTCCGACCGGGGGTTCAACTGTTCCCGGGTACACTCAATGAGGAAGGCGGTAAGAACTTCCCGCATCTCATCGGCGTACTCTTCTTTCTCCTTCATTTCCCCGATTAAAGTATCCACCATCCCCGCCCGGTCTTCAGTCTCTTTGATGTCTTTGAGCGCCGTACTGATCCGGGCGTACATGGATGAGGCAATCCCCGCCATGTCCCGAACCTCCTTTTCCGCCCTGATGATGTTCAGTTCCGGGGTGTCCTGAATGGAACCGGACTTATACACCAGGCGGTAACGCTCCGGAACCGCACCGGGTTTATCATCCTTCACAAGAAAAGAAACCAGGGCGGCGAAGGGTTTGACAAAGGGGAAAAAGAGGATGGTATTCACCGCGTTAAAGACCGTATGGAACATGGCAAGATGGGCGGGGATCAGCGGATTCTGTACCATGCCGGGTACAACCGTGCCGGGGCTGACCAACTCTACCAAGGCCAGCAGGGGCGTGAGAAACACAATAGCCCAAACCGCGCCGATGACGTTAAAAAGCACATGGACCAGGGCGGCCCGTTTTGCCGCGGTTTTGGTTCCGATGGCGGCCAGGGCGGCGTCTATGGTGGTACCGATATTGGCCCCCAGAATCATGGCGGCAGCCATCTCGTAGGCGATGACGCCGTTAAAGGCCATAGTCAGCATGATGGCGGTGGAGGCGCTGGAAGAATGGGTGATCAGGGTGATAATAAGCCCCGCCCCCGCGCCGATAAGGGTGGAAACAAAGCCGAGACCCGAAAGCCGGGCAATAATATCCATGCTGTTCCCCAGGGGGGGCATGGATTTAGTAAGGAAGTCGAGGCCCAAAAAGAGGAGGCCGAAACCCAGGATCACCTCCCCCAGGTTCCGGTACTTCCATTTGATGACCCGGATGATGAAGCCTATCCCCACCGCCGGCAGGGCCAGGGAGGAAAGGTTCAGGGAGAAGCCCACCAGGGAGACGATCCAGGCGGTGACGGTGGTGCCGATGTTGGCCCCCATAATCACCCCGATGGACTGGGTAAGGGTGAGGAGGCCCGCGTTTACAAAAGAAACCACCATGACGGTGGTGGCCGATGAGGACTGGATGATGGCGGTTACCACAAAACCGGTGATCACCCCCGCCAGCCGGTTCCCGGTCATCAGGCCCAGAACCCGCTGGAGCCGGTCCCCCGCCGCCTGTTGAATACCATCGCTCATCACCTTCATCCCGTAAAGGAAAAGGCAGAGCCCCCCGGCTATCCTCAAAACAATCCCAATCGCTGCCATCATCTTGTACTATACTTTTTTTCCCCAAAAAAA
>JAISBS010000085.1 GCA_031266075.1 Treponema sp. | reverse complement strand
TTCAAAAAGTCGAGGCATGTTATTCTATCGGCTTCTGGAAAACGCCGTTCAAATAGAACCGGTCACGTATAAAAATATCGTCAGGAAATAAAGTTACCTGCGTCAAGTGAATACCCATGTTATAAAATATGCCTATAGGAAAAAAGTATAGAAAAAAGCCCGCTGTTTACGCTTTTTGTCCTGTCGGCCTTCGGTCTGGTAGGCAGCTCGGCCTCCGCAACGGCCAGGTCATTCGCTGTGCGTAGACCTTCGGTCTGAATATTCCCATTTTTGATTCGTTGCGAAGGGTCCATATCCAAGAGCCCGCTTGCGCGGGGGAGCCTTGGGGCGGAACCAAGGGTTTGGACCCTGAGTCTAATACCTTATGAGAACAACATACCTTGTTCCTTTAGGGCGAGGTTGTTGATACAGCCGGAACGATTTACGGCCCCTGCCCAGGCGCTCTCCCGTTTCCGCCCCTTACCTCTCCCTGCCGGGTTGCCGATATAATAATAATATGAACGCCCTCACGGTATTGTTCGCCGGACGCCTTGAGCCTCATGCCTGGGAGCCGGTATTTTCCGGTAAAAACGCCCTGGCACTGGCCCTGGAACAGGCCCGGCAGTTTCCCGGTACGGCAGGGATCATCCTTTTGGGCCGGGACGGGGAGGACTATTCCGGCCTTGATACCCGCGTCGAGCTGGTTTTGCGGCCCCGGTGGACCAAAAAATCCCTGCTGGAGAGCCTTTCCGGCCTTTCCCAGGGCTTTGATCTGAGTTATTTTGCCTGGGCGGACTGTCCTTTCCTCGATCCCGCGCTGGCCGGAGCCATCGCGGAGCGTCATATACGCTATGCGGCGGAGTATTCCTACGCTGACGGCTGGCCGGCCGGTTTTTCCCCGGAACTCCTTGCCCCCGGCGTTGCGGGAATCCTCCTCAAGATTCTGGGGGATGAGGACGGCCCGGTGGAGAGGGACTGCCTGTTTTCGGTTTTGCAGAAGGACATCAACGCCTTTGACATCGAAACGGAAATTTCCCCGGCGGACCTCCGGCAGCACCGGCTGAACCTGGCGGCGGACTCCAAACGGAACCTGCTGCTCCTTACCCGGTTTATAGAGGCCGCCGGGGGCGTCCCCGCGGCCAAAGACGCCGAAGGGATCATCGCCGGAAAGCCCGGCATCCTGCGAACCCTGCCCAATTTTTATCCGGTTCAGGTTTCGGGACCCTGCGCCCAAAGCTGTTCCCTCTGCCCCTACCCGCGATTTTCCTCCGGGGGCCCGGTAACGGAACGGCGGGATTTTATGGATCCCGCCCGGTTTGAGGGTCTGCTGGAAAAAATCATTGCCTTTTCCGGGGATGCGGTGATCGACCTTTCCCTCTGGGGGGAACTGGCCCTGCATCCCCAAAAACTGGAACTTTTCCGCATGGTTCTGGCCAGGCCGGAACTGGCCCTGGTGGTCGAAACTTCGGGCCTCGGCTGGAAAGCGGAAGAACTGGAAGCGGCCCAATCGCTGGCAGCCGGGGCTGCGGGGGTAAAGCGGAAGAGCCCCCTGCCGCCCCTGTCGTGGATCGTCTCGCTGGATGCGGCGGATCCCCGCCGGTACCGGGAGGTTCGGGGTCCCGGCTTTGCCGAAGCAATGGAGACCGCCAAAGGACTCTTCGCCCTCTTTCCCGCGGACACCTATGTGCAGGCGATACGGACCGAAGGGGCCGAAGACGACATCGAACAATTCTACCGTTCCTGGAAAGAAACGGCTCCCCGGGGAGCCGCCAATATTATCATCCAGAAGTACGATGATTTTTGCGGGGCCCTGTCCAAAAAACAGGCGTCGGATCTTTCTCCGGTGGTTCGTCAACCCTGCTGGCATATCATGCGGGACCTGCCGGTGCTGATCGATGGCCGGGTTCCCCGCTGCCGGGAGGATCTTTCCGTCCTGAAGGCCGAGGGCCCGGCGCTGGGGAATGTGTTCACCGATCCGCTGGAAGAAATATGGGGCCGGGGCCTGCCTTTGTATGACGAACAGAGCCAAAAAAACTACCGGGATCTCTGCGCGGGGTGTGATGAGTACTATACCTACAATTTTTAGCGAAACCCTGCCTTCCTATACTGCGGTGGGGGGCAATAAACGGGGAGCCGCCACCGGCCTTTCGGCAGTCCTCCTTAACCGGACCGGGCGTTACCCCCGGCGAACCCTTTTCCAGGAACTGGAAAAAAACGGCTTTGACTACATTGTCTCGATAGAATCCTCCCCGGAGCGCTATGATGTGGAGGAGCTTTCCGGCGCCTTTCCCTTTGTCCGTTTCATCCTGCTGCGGGAACCCATCGGCCCCGGCGAACAGATCAATCTGGCGGTCTCGGAATTGCCGGGCCCCCTGTTTTTCGTGCTTTGGAACGATCTGCGGATCATGGCCGGGGGCGGAGCGGTCAGGATGGCCGAGCGGCTGAGTTTCAGCCCAGAGGAACTGAAAAAAAGCGAGGGAGAAAAAAGCCCTTTCCGGCGGCTTTGCACGATCCCGGTGATCCAGAATTCCCGGTTTGAAACCCTGCCTACCCTCATTGCTCCGGCGGTACGAAAACGGAAGGTAAAGACCCTGTTTTTCCCCCCCTTGAAAGAGGGGCTTCCCAGCCTTTACCCTTTTGACGGCGTGGGAATCTACGACCGAGAGCGGTTTATCCGGCTGGGGGGCTTTGACGGTACGCTGAAAAACACCCACTGGCAGTTTATGGATTTCGGCTTCCGGGCCTGGCTCTGGGGGGAGGAAATCCGCTCCTCCCAGCAGGTGAAAATTTCCTACAACGGGGATGTTCCCGCGGAGGACAATACCGCCGAGGCGAGCTACCGCCGCTTTTACCTGAAAAATCTGGCCCCGGTATTCCGAAAGGATTATGCCCATCTGCCCCTCCGTCGTTTTCCCGGCTACCTGTTCCGTTCCGGGGAAGACTTGCTGGCCGCGTGGGACGCCTTTTCCGAAAGCCGCCGCTGGGTCAGCCTGAACCGGTACCGCTGGCGCGGCGACGCCCGGGCCCTTACGGATCGCTGGGAATATCCGGGGGAGAAACCCGGATTATGACCGCCGTTGTGTTGCAGGCCCGGCTCGATTCCGTCCGGCTGCCGGGAAAATCCCTGCTGCCGCTGGGGGACAAGCCCTTGATTCTTGTGGTGATGGAAGCGCTCCGAAAACTTCCCGTGGACCGTTACATTCTGGCCTGCCCGGATGACTGTACCGGGTTTTTCGGCCCTCCGGCGGAGGCTGCGGGTTTTGAGATGAGCCCCGGCCCCAAGGACGACGTGCTGGCCCGCTACTGCCTTGCTATCCGCCGTTTCGGCCTTCACCGGGTGATCCGGGCCACCGGGGACAACCCCTTTGTCTTTACCGACGCTGCGGCGGCCCTCAACGCCGAGGCCGGGGCCCTCAACGCGGATTACGCGGGTTACGGCGGCCTTCCCCTGGGGGCGGGGATAGAATCGGTGGATGCCGGGGCCCTGATCCGTGCCGAAGCCGGGGCCGTGGCCGCCCATGAGCGGGAACACGTCTGCCCCTACCTCTACGGCCACCCGGAGCTTTTCGCCCTCCACCGCCCGCTGGCTCCCCGGCGCTGGCAGGACGCTTCCGCCCGGCTCACGGTGGACACCGTGGAAGACTACCGGCGGGCGCTGGCCCTTGACGCCGCCCTTTCCCGGCTGGAGAACCCCGGGGAACGTTACCAGGGCGAAAAGGTTATCGCTGTGTACCACGAAATTTTTCCCTCCGCCGGGGTGGGAGCCGCCGGATCGGTCTCCAAAACAAAAACAACCGGGGAGGAGCCGTGAATCCGGTTCTGGTCGTTCCCGGCCTTGAAAAGGGCCGGGGCGGCGGCCACCTGATCCGTTCCCTGGCACTGATCCGGGACCTGCGGGCCCTGGGCCGGGAGACCTGGCTCTATCTGGAACCCGGCGCCGGGGCGGCCCCGCCGGATTTTTCCCGGTTTTGCGAAGGCTTTTCAGATTCCTGGACCTTTTCCGGCCCCGGCGGCCCCGGCGCCGTTTCCTGGGCCTTTATCGTTTTGGACCGCTTCCGGACGCCGGAGGGGGAATTTCGCCGCTGGGCCGCCCTGGGTCCCCTGATCGGTATTGACGAAGGGGGGCCCTGCCGCAAGAACTTCGATTTTCTCATTGACCTCCTCCCCGGCCTGAACCGGGGGCCGAATATCCAGCGCCCCTCCCTCATCCCCCTGCCGGAAAAACGGCGGCCCCTTCGGGAGGGCGGCAGGGCGGGGGACTGCGGCGAAGAACCGGTCAAAGCTCCGCGGATTCTGGTCGGTTTTGGGGCCGAAGACGCCGCCGGGCTGGGGCTGCTGGTCTGTCGCGCGCTGACCGCCGCCGGGCCGGGTGGCCGGGCCGGAAAGCCCGTGGACAGATACGAAATAGACTACATCCCCGGAACCCTCCACCGGCCCGGCGGCTCTTCCGGTCAAAGACCGGCAGGGGCCGGCCCGGCGGTCAGCCCTGGCATCCGGTTCCTGCCGCCTGTCCCCAGTCTGGGGGAACATCTGGCGGACTACGATCTCCTGATCACCCACTACGGACTGAGCGCCTTTGAGGCCCTCTACGCCCGCGTTCCGGTTTTGCTGGTTTCCCCCGGCCCGTATCACGAAAAACTGGCGAAGCGGGCCGGGTTTTTTTCCGCCGGTATTGGGGCTGGAGGGGCCCGCCGGGCCGCTTCCTTCCTGTACCGCCCGCTTCCGGGGGCCGGGGGACGAACATCCCTGAACCAGGTCTTTCCCCCGGCCTTTTCCCCGGAGAAAATCGCGGCCCGCCACGGCCTTGACAGGCCCCGGGAACAGACCCTTGCGGGCCTGCTGGAAAATTTCGCGCCCCTCATCAGCCCCGCCTGTCCGGGCTGCGGCAGCCCGATCCGGCCCGGCCTTTCCCCCGTTGTCCCCGCCGGGGCCGAAGCCGAAACCGAAGCCGGGACGAAGGCTCCGCGGGCCGGGGCCCTTTCCCCGGTTCTGGCCCGCTTTCCCCGCCGAACCTACCGCCGCTGTCCCCGTTGCGGCATCATTTTTATGGAACGCCTTGATCCGCCCCCCATCGAATACAGCCGGGAGTATTTTTTTGAGTTCTACCAAAAACAATACGGAAAAACCTACCTCGAAGATTTCCCCAGCCTGATCGCCCTGGGGCATAAACGGCTGAAAATTATCCGGGCCCTGCTGCCCGAAGACCACCGCCCCGGCCCCCATGCCGGCCCCGGTGATCTTCCGCGGCGGCTCCTCGACATCGGCTGCGCCTACGGGCCCTTTCTCGTGGCCGCACAGGAGGCGGGCTTTGTCCCGCTGGGGATCGATCCCGCGGAAGACGCGGTGCGCTACATCCGGGAAACCCTCAAACTGGAGGCCCTCGCGGGCTTTTTTCCCGAAACCGCGCTCCCGGCGCCGGAAACCGCCCGCCGGTTCGACACGGTCTGCCTCTGGTACGTGATCGAGCATTTTCGGGATCCCCGGCAGGTTCTGGCCGAAGCCCGGCGGTTCCTCATGCCCGGCGGCGTACTGGCCTTTGCCACCCCTGCCTTTTCCGGTATTTCGGGTCGCAAAAACCGGCGGGATTTTTTGGAAAAAAGCCCCCCGGATCACTGGACAATCTGGAGTCCCCAAAGCTGCCGCCGGATACTGAAAAAAGCGGGCTTCCGCCTGCGGCGGCTTCGCGTAACGGGCCACCACCCCGAACGCTTCCCCCTGCTGGGCCGGTTCGTCCGCCGGCTTCCGCCGGAACGGAGGGGGGCCCTCTCCGGCGCGCTGCTCCTTGTCAGCCGGATCTTCCGGCTGGGGGATACCTTTGAAGCCTATGCAACGGCCATGCCGGAACATACCGGCAAAACCCGCCACGGCGCGGAGCCATGATTTTTTGGGAGGAACGGTGCGGGAACGATTGATGATATTGGGAGCCGGGGTCATGCAGGGCCCGGCCATCAGAATCGCCGGGGAAATGGGACTCTTTACCGTCGTTGTTGACGCCGACTCCCAGGCCCCCAACGCTGGCCTGGCGGACCGGTTTGAACAGATCGACCTGAAAGATAAGGAAGGAATCGAAGCCCTGGGCCGCTCCCTGCAAAAAAAGGGGGGCCTGGGGGGGATCATGACCGCGGGAACCGATTTTTCCGCCACCGTGGCCTGGGCCGCGGAACGGCTGGGCCTGTCGGGGATACCCTGGGAGGCGGCCCTTAACGCCTCCGACAAGGAGCGGATGCGGGGTTGTTTCAAAAAAGCCGGGCTTCCCTCTCCGGAATTCTTAAGCCTTTCGGCCATCCCCGCCCAATGGCCCCCCGCCGCTGCCGCCGAAGCCTCCTCCGCCCTGGCCGCGTACCCGCTGGTGGTCAAACCGGTTGACAATATGGGCGGACGGGGCTGCCGCCGGGTAAACTGCCTTGCGGAGCTTCAGGCCGCGGCGGGGGAGGCCCTGGGCTTTTCCCGGTCGGGCCGGGCCATTGTGGAAGCTTTTATGGAGGGCCCGGAATTTTCCGTGGACGCCATTGTTTACGGGGAGGAAATCATCATCTGCGGTCTGGCGGACCGGCACATCTTTTTCCCCCCCTATTTTATTGAGATGGGCCACACCATGCCCACCGCCTTCAACCGGGAAGATCAACGGCGGGTACTGGAAACCTTTCGCGCCGGAATCCGGGCCCTGGGCATCGCGGGGCCGGGCCATGCCGGGGCCGCCAAGGGGGACATCAAACTGACCCCTTCGGGGCCCATGATCGGCGAAATCGCCGCCCGCCTTTCCGGGGGCTATATGTCCGGCTGGACCTACCCCTATGCTTCCGGGGTGGAACCGGTTCGGGGCGCCATCCTTGCCTGTCTGGGCCGGAAGCCCGGGGGCCTGGAACCCCAAAAGGGCTGGACCAGCGCTGAACGGGCCTTTATTTCCATCCCCGGCAAAATCCGGGCCCTCCGGGGGGCCGAAGCCGCCCGGCAGATTCCCTTTGTGCAGGATCTTTTTTTCCGGGCCGCCGAAGGGAGCCGGGCCAAATTCCCGGAAAACAACGTAACCAAGTGCGGCAACGTCATTAGCGCCGCCCCAAGCCGGGAAGCCGCCGTGGAGGCTGCGGAAAAGGCCGCCCGGACCATCCTTATCCGCCTGGAGCCGGGGGATGAGGAAACGGCGTCCTTTCTGGCCGCCTCACCCTTTCCCGCTGGCGCCGCCCCGGTTCTTGCCTCGCCCGCCCCGGATCAGGCCCCCGGCGGCTTCCCCCCCGACGCCTTTAGCCTGACCGGGGAACTTCGGGGTCTTTTGGCCCGGCTCCCCGAGGGCGGGGCCGCAACGGAACCATCCGCCGGGGGGCCGGCGATTCTGGCCTTCCCGGAATTTGCGGCCTCGGGCCTCCGGGATTATATGGGAAGAACCGTGGAAGAATCCCTGGAGGCGGTGCGGCTCCTCACCGGACTTTCCCTGCCCCTGGCCGGAACTCTTTCCGATAATAAAACAGTACTGGGTCGTTCATTTTGGGCTGCCCTTGTCCGGGGCGGTTATCAGGGCGCGGCGTACCTTGTCGACAGCGGCCCGGCGGAAAAAACAGGGGGCGGCTCCCCGGAGTAACAGGCAGCCATGAGAAATCCCGGCAGGCTCTATCCGTTTTTTTTCCTCGTTTTGATGTGCCCCGCCCCCGGTTTGCCCGCCCAGCAGCCGCCCGGCCAGATCCTCGCGGCCCAAACTTCGGTTCCGGCGGCCCGGACCGCCGGGACGGATCTGCCGGCGCCGGGCGGGGAAAAAACCCTCTCCCTGGATGAAACCCTGGCCGGCCTCGCCGCCCTGCCGGGGGCCCGGCGGCAAAGCGCCGAATTCCGCTGGGATCCCTTTTTTCAGAATGGAACTCTTGCCCTGGGAGACCACTTCCTGTCCTTTGCCGCCGGGGAAACAGGGGAGACCGGGCCGGCCCTGCTGGACGGACGGGAACTCCTGTACGCCCCCCTGCCGCGTCTGGACGCGGGGAGCCTTGTCTTTCCCGAAGCCTTTGTAACGGCGGCAAAAACTGCTTTTTCCCGGGCCTTTGAAGAAGATAATTCACGGTTCCGTATCGCCGCCATCATCGTGGACCCCGGCCACGGGGGGAAAGACTCCGGGGCGGTGGGCAATTTTACCATTCGGGGCCGGGCCCTGAAATCGGTGGAAAAGGACATCACCCTCGCGGTTTCCCGGGAACTCCACCGCCTCCTGTCCCAGGCATGGCCCGATAAACGGATCATGCTGACCAGGGAGGGGGACAGCTATCCCACCCTGGAAGGCCGGGTAGACATTGCCAATTCGGTGCCCCTCCGGGAGAACGAGGCCATCATCTTTATATCGATCCACGCCAACGCTTCCTTTAACAGGCAGGCCAGGGGCTACGAAGTCTGGTATCTCAGCCCCGATTACCGCCGGAGCGTCATCGACAAGTCGAAATTCGCCGATTCCGCTGAAATTCTTCCCATCCTGAACGACATGATGGAGGAAGAATTCACCAATGAAAGCGTTATGATGGCCAAATCCATCCTGGATCGCCTGGGAGAGGCTGTGGGGAACCGTATGCCGTCCCGGGGAATCAAGGCGGAAGAATGGTTTGTCGTCCGAAACGCCCGGATGCCCTCGGTACTGGTGGAGCTGGGTTTTGTGACCAACGAAACCGACGCCCTGCTCATGGCCGACGAAACCTACTTGAAGCAGACCGCCGGGGCGTTATATAAAGGGATAGCCGATTTTGTTACGGCCTTTGAACGTTCCGGAGGGTTCACCGCGCTTCAATGAATGTGTTTATCAAAGACGCCCTGGCCGGGCTTGCTGCCTTTTTCAGCGACAAAAGCAGGCGCCGCCTCTTTTTTCTGGGGCTCCTGGGCCTTTTTGCCTTTGCCGATTTTTTAATTTCGGGGCTTGTCAGAAGGACATTTGTGTTTTATTCTATAGCTGACAGGACGGCGATTGTGGAGGCGCGTATGCTGAAACGCGCTCCGGCCCGGGAATCCGGGGTCGGCGGCTATGTGGAAGAAGCCCTTTTGGGCCCCGTTTCCCCGGACTTGGCGCCCCTGTTTCCCCGGGAAACGCGGCTCCGGTCGCTCCTGTACCGGAACGGGGTGGTGTATGCGGACTTTTCGGAAGACGCGGCCCTGCCGCCTCCGGAGGGCGGGGATGTTTTTCGGAGCTTCTCCAGCCTGTATGAGGGTATCAGGAGGAATTTTTCTTTTGTAAAGGATGTCAGGTTTTTTATCGCCGGAAAGGCGGCCTATTTTGCGGAATTTAACCGGATATTTACCGGAGAAAACACGAAATAAGGAAAAAGCCGTTGACAAAAATCTTTTATTTTGTATAATTTCATAGTAACTGTCTTTTGTGGACCGAGTATTTATTGAAAGGAGCTGCGAATGAAACGGATGTTCATTCTTGTCGCCATCGTGTTGTTCGCCTTTGGGCCCCTGTTTGCGGAGGAAGCCGTATTAATCGACTTCTCCAAACTTACCGCAGACATTGTTCCCAATCAGGACAACGTATTAACCCAGAACCGCGCCACCATGATGGATTATTCCAACGTGGCCGGCGGCAGCTTCACCTCCGAGCAGAAAACGGTGATGAAGACCTCCCTTGCCATTACCAACTGGGAGGTGGTGCTTGCCTCGTCCTCCCGGACCGTGGGGAACATGGTGTTAAGTTACACCGCGGAAGCTCCCTCAAAACAGTGGGGGACGGTAATGGGGCTCCGGGTGCATTTCCCCGTAGAACCCTTTAACTCCTGGGCCATTGTCAAACCGCCTTTTGAGATCCCCGCGTTTGAGCCCTCGGCCAATGTGGACGACGACGGGAACATCGAGCCGGCGGACGATAATGACGGCATTACCGGCCCCAGCCGCTTTGAAGACGGCTACGGCGTGATCAAAAACGTGGGAACCATTAAGTCCGTGGCGGTCAACGTCTACGGCCTCAATTTCCCTCACGGGCTCTCGGCGATTATCATTGATAATCAGGGTGTCCAGAAACCCGTATTTATGGGCTACCTCAATTATGACGGCTGGGGAGAACTCCGCTGGGACAACCCCGCCTATATTCAGGAAGTCCGGAACCGGGATCTGCGGCTCTATCCCCTGTATCCCACTTCTACGCCCTTCATCAAATTCGGCGGTTTCATGGTTCAGCGGGACGCGGCCAAGGAAGGGGGCGACTTTATCAGTTATTTCAAGGATGTGAAGGTCATCTACGATAAAGCGGTCCTCGACACCGACCGGGATATTGACGATGAGGGTCTGTGGCGGATCATCCAGGACCGGGAAACCGCCCGCAAGATATGGGAAATGGAACGGTTCGGGCAGAATCAGGTGCTCAGGTATCTGGAACAGCAGAAACAGGCCACTGAGAGTACCTTTACTCCCACTGAGACCAACGAATAGGATCAGGTTGCATCCTCTGGAGCGTACCTGAGATGGAGGCTGTCTGGAAATCTCCTGATTTTCAGACAGCTTTTTTTTGCGCCGGGGAGTGTAATACCCCAGGCGCGATATTGGACTTGTTCAATAACCCGGTTGGTTATCGCGGACTAAAGTCCGACACAAGTCTCGCAAAATGCTCCGCATTTTTGCTGCTTTTAAGCGGAAGTTGTTTAAAAACTGAAGTTTTTAAAC
>JAISBS010000024.1 GCA_031266075.1 Treponema sp. | reverse complement strand
TTCCGCATCATCACGCAGCCCAGGACGATCAGGGTGGAGGTGCCGAAGCCGAATTCCTCGGCCCCCAGCATCCCGGCTATCACGATGTCCCGGCCGGTTTTCAACTGGCCGTCGGTCTGGAGCCGCACCCGTCCCCGGAGGCCGTTCCGCACCAGTACCTGGTGGGTTTCGGAAAGCCCCAGTTCCCAGGGAAGACCCGCGTGGCGGATGCTCGACTGGGGGCTGGCCCCGGTACCGCCGTCGTAGCCGGAGATAAGGATGTTGTCCGCGTGGGCCTTGGCTACCCCGGCGGCCACTGTCCCCACCCCGGTTTCGGACACCAGTTTTACGCTGATCCGGGCCTCGGGGTTGGCGTTTTTCAGGTCGAAGATAAGCTCCGCCAGGTCCTCAATCGAATAAATGTCGTGATGGGGCGGCGGGCTGATCAGGGTAACTCCCGGCGTGGAATGACGGGTTTTGGCAATGCCGGCGTCTACCTTGTGGCCCGGAAGCTGGCCCCCCTCGCCGGGTTTGGCCCCCTGGGCGATTTTGATCTGGAGTTCCACGGCGTTGGCCAGGTATTCGCTGGTTACCCCGAACCGGGCGGAGGCTACCTGCTTGATCGCCGACCGGGCCCAGGTTCCGTTGGAACGGGGGGCGAAGCGCTCCGGGCTCTCCCCCCCCTCGCCGGAGTTGGACCGCCCCTTAATCGAATTCATGGCCACGGCGATGGTTTCGTGGGCTTCTTTGGAAATAGACCCGAAAGACATGGCCCCGGTGGTAAACCGCTTCATGATGGCCTCGACGCTCTCCACCTCGTTTATGGGGATCGCCGGGGAAGGGGCGTCCGGCGGGGGGGCGGCAAAGTCGAGGAGGCCCCGGATCACATGGGGGCTCTGGTTCAAGGTATTGGCGGCGGCGGAAAACCGTTTGAATGTGGCGTAGTCCCCGGTCCGGGTCGCCCACTGCAAAAGGTGAATCATATCGGGGTTCCAGGCGTGGCGCTCCCCATTTTTCCGCCACCGGTACTGGCCGTCCCCGGCCAAAAGGTAATCCGGGGGCCCCAGGGTTTCCCCTGCGGCGGCATGGGTCTTCCGGGCCGCGGCGTAATGGGCCAGGGCCTCGGCCTCAAGTTCCGGGAACCCGGCCCCAGAGATCCGGCTTACCGTACCGGCGAAACACCGGTCGATCACTGCTTCCCGAAGGCCCACAGCCTCAAAATTCTGAGCCCCCCGGTAAGACCGGAGGGTGCTGGTTCCCATCTTGGACATCACCTTGAGCATGGCCTTCTGCATGCCTTTGAGGTAATTTTTCTGCGCCTGGGCAAAACCCCCCAGCCGGCCCCCGTCGAAGCCCCGGCAGATCCCCTCGATGGAGGCCAGGGCCCCGTAGGGAACCACCAGATCCGAACCAAAGCCAAAGAGCAGGGCAAAGTGCATCGGTTCCCGGGGTTCGGAAGATTCAACGATAATCGAAGCCTTCATCCGCAGGCCCGCGTTGATAAGGCCGTGATGAACCGCTCCGGCGGCCAGAAGGCTTGGCACGGCGCAGCGTTCCGCTTCCGGGGACAGAGCCGCCCGGTCGGACAGGATGATAAAGGCCGCGCCCCCTTTGACGGCCTCCGCCGCTTCCTCCCGCAGCCGGTTCAGGGCCTTTTCAAGGCCGCCGGACGATGGAGACGCTTCCCCGGCAGGAAAAGTGGCGTCCAGCGTTTGCGCGGGGAAGCGGGCCGGATTCAGGGCCAGCAGCCGCTCCAGTTCCTCCGGGCATAACATGGGGTTCAGCACTTTGATCCGGCGGCAATGGGCTTCGGTTTCGTCCAACAGGTTTTCCTGGGGCCCCACAAAACTGGTCAGGGTCATCACCAGGTCTTCCCGGATAGAATCGATGGGCGGGTTCGTAACCTGGGCAAAGACCTGTTTGAAGTAGGCGAACACCCGCTGGCTTTTGCCGGAAAAAACCGCCAGGGGGGTGTCGGTGCCCATGGAACTGGTGGGTTCCTGGGCGCTTTCCGCCATGGGAAAGAGGAGCCGTTCCCGGTCTTCCCGGGTGTAGCCCGCAGCCCGTTCCATAAAGAGCAGGGCCCGGTCGTCCCCGTTCAGGGGGCCGGCGGCCTCATGCCCCGGTTCTTGATCCAGGGTAAGGAGTTCTTTCGCCACCCACTCAGTGTAGGGCCGCCGGGAATAAACCTCCCGCTTCACCTCATCGTCGGGGATGATCCGGCCCTGAGCCAGATCCACCAGCAGCAGTTTCCCCGGCAGGAGCCGGCCCTTAAAGGCCACCTCTTCGGGACTAAAGTCCTGAACCCCCGTTTCCGAGGCCATAACGATAAGGCCGTCTCTGGTCACGGTATAGCGGGAGGGCCGGAGCCCGTTCCGGTCCAGGGTTCCCCCCACATAACGGCCATCGCAAAAGACCATGGAGGCCGGCCCGTCCCAGGGTTCCATAATACAGGCGTGGTATTCATAAAAGGCCTTGAGTTCCGGGGGGATGGGATTCTTGTCGTTCCAGGATTCGGGGATCATCATCATCAGGGCGTGGGGCAGGCTCCGGCCCGACATGACCAGCAGTTCCAGCATATTGTCAAAACTGGCGGAGTCGCTCCGGTTCGGCTCAATCGCCGGAAGCAGGTCCCGGACGGAACAGCCCGGCAGAACCCGGCCAAACCGGGGATTGTCCAGCAGGGCTTCCCGGGCAGCGGCCCAAAACCGGTTCCCCCGGACCGTGTTGATTTCACCGTTGTGGGCCACCATCCGGAAAGGCTGGGCCAGGGGCCAGTCGGGAAAGGTATTGGTAGAAAAGCGGGAATGGACGAGCGCAACGGCGGTGGCCACCCCTTCATCCTGAAGTTCAGGATAGTAGTCCTTGAGCTGGGCGGCCATCATCATCCCTTTATACACGATGATCCGGGAGGACAGGGAGGGAACATAGGCCTCCAGCTTTTGGGATCGCAGGATTTTTTCCAGTTTTTTGCGGAAGATGTAAAGGAGGATATCCAAATCCGTCACCATATCCGCCGGAGCGGCGGCCCCGGCAGAGGGTTTTCCGGCTTCCGGGTTTTTGGGAACCAGAACGAGTTGCTTAACTGCGGGCTCCGCCGCCCTGGCGATAGGGCCGATGGCCCCGCGGTTCACCGGCACGTCCCGGAGGGCCAGAACCGAAAGCCCCGTAGCGGCGGCGGTTTCTTCGATCAGCCCGCGGATCAGATCGGTATGTTCCGCCCCTTCCGCATCGCCGGAGCCGGGAAAAAAAACCAGCCCCGTGCCGTAAAAGCCCGGCGCGGGAAGACCTGGGATCAGTTTCTGGTAAAAATCGTGGGGAATCTGCAGGAGCGCCCCGGAGCCGTCTCCGGTTTTGTTGTCCGCGCTTTCGGCCCCCCGGTGTTCCATCCGTTCCAGGACTTCCAGCCCCCGTTTCAGAATGTCATGGGACGGGCGGCCTTTGATGTCCGCAACAAAACCAATGCCGCAGGAATCGTGTTCGTCTTCCTTCCGGTACATTCCCTCCGCCGGGGCGCGGCGTAGATTGGGGACGCGCTGGCCGCCCTCCCCTGTTTGATCCCCCATGATGATTTCCTTAAATCAGTAATATTGAGGCTGTTCCAAAACTTCAGTTTTTGGAACAGCAACCTTGGATTTACGAGGTTGTTTCATCAGACCTTTGGTCTGCACCAACCGGGTTTTGGAACAACCTCAGAAGCCTTACATTTATACTGAAAAGAGGGGGCTTATGCAAGGGGAAACAAAGGGCGATGAGCGATCTCTGCGAACCTTCAAAGCCGCCAGGTGTAGCGGAGGCCCGTGGAAAAGCGGCAGCCTGCGGCAAAATCGGCGTTCCAGTTCCGCTCCGTCCCGGCTTCGGTAAAATAGGACTGCCAGGCAAATTCGCCGTAGACCGCCAAATCCCCGCCGGAAAGCTCCATGGTAAAGGGGGCCGCGCTGATACCCACCGCCCCGATCCAGCTGGTTCCGCCGGTGTAACGCCGGTCGCCCCCTGATGTCTTCAAGACCGGGTTCCCAATGGTAAAGGCGGGGCCGATGAAAAAACGGAACTTGTTGTCCAGGCCCCAGGAGAGGGTAACGGGCATCCGGAAAACACCCAGGCCGCCGTCCCACTCGGGCCGCAATTCCAGGCCGAAGACCATGGGTTTGTCCAGAAAACGGGTTTCTGCCCCAAGGGAGAAATGGGCGGCCAGGCCCCGCAGAATGTCGCCGTCGGCAAAAAAGCCGTTCCAGGAAGGCGCCAGGGCAGCGCCCAAAAGCAACCGTCCGCCGGCGGAACCGCTTTGCCCGGCGGTGCTTCCGCCGGTGGCAGCGCCCGCCGTACCCGGAGCGCCGCCCGCAATGGGGGCCGTCTCCGGCTGGGGCCGGGCCGGGATGCCCGCCCCAGCCCCGCCGGTTCCTGCCGGGACAGGGCCCGCCTCAAAGGGGCCGCTCCCCGCAGGCAGGGCCCGCCCCGCCCCCGCATAGGTCCGTTTCCAGTACTTCTCATCCAGGGCCGAAACAATCACCCCCGTAACGGGCCCCGCGGAGGCGGCGTGGATAAACCGTCCGTCCCCGGTATAGATCCCCACATGGGACATTTTCCCCGAATTGTCGGTCTTGAAAAAAAGCAGATCCCCCGGCTGAACCTCCCCGCCGGGAATCTTTTCCACCCAGGCGTAGAGGCCCGTGGTCGTCCGGGGCACCGAAACCCCCAGGGCGTCCCGAAAACTCACATAGATCAGCCCGGAACAATCCAGCCCGTTCCGGTCGATCCCCGCATAGCGGTAGGGGGTTCCCCGATAGGTTCCCGCGGCTTCAATCACCTTGAGCCGGGCATCCCTGGCCGCCTGGGCCTTCTGTTCCGGGGACGCCGAATCTCTGGCGGCATGGACGTAGGCCCCCTGGAGGGGAGCGGCGGCAAAAAGCCCCGGCGGACACAAAACCAGCGTCCACAGGACGCTCAGGAGAAAAAAGCCTGTTTTTGGCCGGGAAAACCCGGCGGGGGGGCGGCGTTTCATCATCGGTATATTATCGGCAAACAACCATGCCGAACCTGGCTTTAATTGACTTGTTCAGTATACCACTACCGGAACCACCGGGGGAATTACCGGTCATACCCGCCGGGATTTTCAGGGGCCCCCGGCTGTTTTGCCAGCGCCCGCTTCAGGGCTTCCATATCTGCCCCGGTTCCCGGTCCCCGGGGCTGTAGTTCTTCGGCGCTGAGATCAAGGTCAAAGGGACGGCGGGCCACGTGTTCCGGGTAGTGGGCATCCGAAGAGGTGATCAGGGGGCAGCCCAGAGTATCGAGATACCCGGAACCGGGATCGCCGAAGCGGGCCAGCGGCGGAATCCGCACGCACTCCAGCGCCGCCCAGGGGCCTTTCACTATCACACCAAGCTGGCTGACCATGGAAAAGGCGGGGCGGTCCACATGGGCGGGAATCACGATGCCGCCGTATTCCGCGGCTTTGGGGCCGATGTCTTCGATGCTGAGGTCTATGGCGTTGGGGAGAAAATATTCGACTTCCCCTTCGATGGTGTCATCTTCATCCACATACACCTGATCCCCGGTTTTTTCCGGATCATTGGGAAAGGGAATCAGGATCGAATAGACGTATTCGCTCCAGGCCAGGCTGGATTCCAGGCCGGTAAAAAGGCAGAGGGTGTGGATTTCTTCCCGGGTGGTGGCCTCCATGCCAAAGAGGGGGATGATTCCGTACCGGAGACAGACTTTGGCGAAGGCGGGGCAGTTGAGACTGGAATTGTGATCGGTTAGGGCCAGAACCTTGACGTTCCGGGCGGCAGCCAGTTCCGCCAGGCGCCGGGGGGAAAGTTCCAGCGATCCGCAGGGGGAGAGGCAGGAGTGGTTATGCAAATCCGCCAGCAGGGCCATTTCCACGCCTCACGACAGCAAGCCGTAGAGTTTGCCCGATACGGTGTACTGGTTTTCCGCGGCCCGCATTACGGCGATGCCTTCGTCTTGAGCGGCCTCCAGCATATCCTCCGGCAGGAGCCGGGAGTTGCAAACGATGATGGCCGGGATATTGATCAGCGTGGCCACCGCCACCGTGTTTTTGTGGGCCTGAATGGTGATCAGCGCGTCCCCGTCCCGGGCGTTGGCCATCACGTCCGAAAGGAGGTCCGAGGTATAGGCCCCCCCAAGGGAGACATCCTCGAACCGGTCCTGGCAGATTTCCGCGCCCAGCGCCGCGGCGGCTTCCCGGATCGTCATGCTTCATCCTTGGGGGAATTAACATACACCACCGACCGGACCGTGGTTCCCGTCCCCAGCGCGGAGTGAATGGAAAATTCATCGGAGACCCGTTTGGTGTTTGCCAAACCCATACCCGCGCCGAATCCCAAGGACCGGATATACTCATCGGCGGTGGACCAGCCCTCCTGGAGGGCCTGATTCACGTCGGTTATCCCCGGCCCCTTGTCCGCCGCGATGATGATCACCCGGTCGGGCCGGATGGAACAGCGAATGGTTCCCCCCAGCGAATGAACCACCACATTTATCTCCAGTTCATAGCTGGCGATGGCGGCCCGGCGGATCACCCGAAGATCGAAGTTCCGCTGTTTCAGGGCCTTTTTTATTTCCGTGGAAGCCCGGCCCGCCAGTTCAAAATCGTAGCGGTTAATGACAAATTCCATCTGGGAATAGGCCGTGGCGGGGCCTTCCGCTTCCTGGTGCATTTTTTCCAGCCGCAGAACTTCCCGGTTCATCTCTACCAGCAATGTCCGAATCACATCGGTAGACGTGAGGATCCCCACCAGTTCATGGTTTTTATTCAACACCGGGAAACGGCCATAGCGGTATTTGTTCAGGTAGGAAATGGCAAAAGACAGGGGCATATCGTCCTGCAGCACAATAACATTTTTGGTCATCCGCTCTTCCACGGGAAGATCGATATAACCTTTGTCCAGGGCGGTAACAATATCGTCGATGGAAACCAGCCCCGCCAGCCGGGAGCCCTCCACAATCGGCATTCCGGTAATATGGTTTTCCCGCATCATGGCCTGAATATGCCGCAGGGTCTGGCCTTTTTCCCCGGTGATTACCGCGGTGGCCATCACATCTTTGATCTTCAGTTCGTAGATAAGCTCCAGAACAACCGAAGGGGAATCCTCCGCGCCAATAGGAATATCCGTCCGGCCCGGCGGGTCAGGCCGCTCCTGAAGCGTTGCCCCTTCCGGCGCGGCGCGGCTGTTCCGGGTGGCATCATTCATGGCCGCTTCCCTTTCCTTTAAGGATGTATTTTTCGATCACCTCCGCCACCCCGTCGTCGTCGTTGGTGTTTTCCGTTACCAGCGCGGCAATGTTTTTGATCCGTTCATCGCCGTTGGCCATGGCCACCCCCATACCGGCCCAGCGGATCATGGCTTCGTCGTTCATGGAATCCCCGATGGCCAGCGATTCCTCCGGGGAAATCCCCAGCAGTTCCGCCACTTTTGCCAGAGCCATCCCCTTGTCGATCCGGGGAGGGAGGATTTCCAGAAAATAAGGCTTGCTGGTAAACAGGGTGATTTCATCCCCCAGGTAGGTTTTGAGAATGCTTTCCAGCGGTTCAAGGAGCATGGGATCGCCGGGGATCAGCATTTCGTAACAGCCCCCCCCGGCCATGGCCCGGAAATTTTCCACCACCACCTGCCGCAGCCCCGTCAGCTTCTGGTCGCAGGAGGTGAATTCGTTGGTCCGGGACACGTACATAATATCGTCTTCATATATCTGCACCGCGAAACCTTCCGCGTCCGCCAAATCGCAGGCTTTCAGGGCCGTTTCGCCGGAAATCCGGGCCTCGAAAACCACCGTCCCCGTATTGCTTTCCTGAATAACCGTGCCGTTGTTGCTGATCAGGAAACCCCGCTGCCGGTGCATACCCAGCAGCCGGGCGTATTGCTCCATTGCCGCCTGAACCCGGCCCGAAGCCAAAACCACCGTAACCCCCGCAGCCGCCGCTTTTTTTATGGCGTTTCTGGTACGGTAGGAAATGCTCAAATCAGATCGAAGAAGCGTATCGTCCAGATCAAGGGCGAGTAAACGAATGGGCGCCATGCCATAAGAATAACCCCATATACTCCGGAGTTCAATAGTTATATAATGGGTCTATGGGCACGATCTACGTTTTTGTGAATCAAAAGGGGGGAGTGGGGAAAACGACTTCCGCCCTGAATATCGGGGCGTACCTCGCGGAGGAGGGAAAATCCGTCCTGCTGGTGGATTTTGACTCCCAGGCGAACCTGTCCAGCGGCGTGGGGGCCCAGCCCCCGAAACCGGGGGTCTACGAACTGATTTCCGGCGCCGCCCTGATTGACGACGTGATCCGCCGGACCGCCGTTCCCGGCCTGGATGTTATCCCCGCCAGCATCGACCTTTCCGGCGCCGCGGTAGAACTGATTGAACAGGAGGAACGGGACTTTTATCTGAAAAAAGCGCTGGATCCGGTAAAAGACCGCTACGATTTTATTCTGATTGACTGCCCCCCCAGCCTGGGCGTCCTGACCCTGAACGGCATGGCCGCCGCCGATGCGGTACTGATCCCCATGCAGTGCGAATATTTTGCTATGGAGGGCCTTTCCCTGCTCCTCCAAACCATCAAGCGGATTCAGAAAAGCCTGAACCCCCCCCTCAGCATTGGGGGAATTTTTTTTACCATGTACGATCCCCGGACGCGGCTGGCCCAGGATGTGGTCCGGCAGGTGAGCGCCTACTTCAAAAGCGCGGTATTTACCACGATTATCCCCCGGAACGTCCGTCTTTCCGAAGCCCCGTCCCACGGCCAGCCCATCAGCCTCTACGACCCCCTATGCAGCGGCGCCCGGGCCTACCGGAGCCTTGCGCTGGAGCTGATCGGCAGGGGGACAGCCGGCGGCCCGGCCCCGAAGGAAGGAGCCGGCCATGGCGCGTAAGCCGGGACTGGGAAAGGGCCTGGACGCCCTGCTCCCCATGGGAGACTATGAAACCGCCGGGCCGGCGGGGGGAGCGCCGGGCTCCGGGCCCCTGCCCGCCGTTTTACCGGGCCTTCCGGGAGGGGCCGGCGAAGGAACCGCCACCCGGGCCGGAACAGTGGAGCGGGGCAGGACGGTTCTGCTGATCTCCCCGGATCTGCTCCGGCCCAACCCCGATCAGCCCCGGAAGAGCTTTGACCCCGGGGAACTGGAAGAGCTGGCGGCCTCGATTCGGGAACACGGGATCATCGCGCCCATCATTGTTGAAGAAGCCGGGGACGGCGCCTACACCATCATTGCCGGGGAGCGGCGGACCCGGGCGGCCCGGCTGGCGGGACTGGCCGAAGTCCCGGTGATCCTCCGGGATTATTCCAGCGAAAAACGGATGGAAGTCTCCCTTATCGAGAATGTCCAGCGGGCCGATCTGAACCCGATAGAGGAAGCGGCGGCCTATAAAAAGCTCATGGAGCTTACCGGTCTTTCCCAGGACGAGGTGTCGGCCAAGGTAGGCAAAAAACGCTCCACCGTGGCCAACGCCCTGCGGCTCCTCAGGCTCCCTGCGGAAATCCGGGCCGGCCTTGAAAGCGGCGCCATCACCTCCGGCCACGCACGGGCGATTCTGGCGGTGAACGAGGAAAAAAACCAGCTTCTGCTCCACAAGGCTATCGTGGCCGGCGGCCTTTCCGTCCGGGACGCGGAAAAACGGGCCGCCACCCTGAACGTCCCGGCCCCGTCCGGCCCCGCCGCTCCCAAGGCCCCTCCCCGCCGGGCCCCGGAACTGAACGCCATGGAAGAAAAATTCATCAGCCGGCTGGGCACCAGGGTGTTTATCGAAGGAGATCTCAACAAGGGCCGGATCCACATTGATTATTATTCCATGGAAGATTTGGAGCGGCTCTATGAAATTCTGGGGGGCTGAAAAATTTTTCAAAAAATCTTAAAATACCGCATAATACACTTGACTTTCCGAAAAAGAAAAGGCTAGAATAACCGGAATCTGTTTCAAAACCTGACCGGTGAGAACTTCCGGTTTGATGAAGCAGGCGCTGTGGCGAATTCGCCAATGAAGAGGTGTTCAAAAAACAGATGAAAAGGGAAGCGCGTAATTCTTTATATAATAAAGAAATAAAGCCTTTGGGGGGGGGGGGGGGGGGGGGGGGGGGGGGGGGGGGGGGGGGGGGGGGGGGGGGGGGGGGGGGGGGGGGGGGGGGGGGGGGGGGGGGGGGGGGGGGGGGGGGGGGGGGG
>JAISBS010000115.1 GCA_031266075.1 Treponema sp. | reverse complement strand
AAAGCCCGTTCTGTCCGGGTAAGCCTAACCTTGTATTGTTTTCCTCTCATTGTCTTTCCCCTCCTGTTGAGAATATTTGTTTTTATTATAGGTACTTTGGAAGAATCAGTCTACTAGATGGTTCATTAATCATAAATGAATATGAGTATAAAAATAAAATTGTTATTGGGGATATTTTAAAATAGCGGTGTTTAAAAACTTCAGTTTTTGAACAAATCCGCTTAAAAGCAGCAAAAATGCGGAGCATTGAAACCCGCAGGGTTTCTTGCGACACTTGCAAGCCAACATTTGGTTAGCCGATAACCAGCCGGGTTATTGAACAAGTCCCATGATACAAGTGAATTATAGGCTAAAGGAACAACGGCAGACCGGCTTTAGACGAGCGTGTGTTACCGGTATCAATAACAGCCCTTGACGGGCTGCTTCTTGTGCGCTGGGGGGGCGGGCGGCATCCGTGCCGCCCCCGGCTACCTGTGAAAATGTGAAAAAAGGTTTGGAAACAGCCCCCCCTTATTCGTAATCAGGCTCTCTGCCGGATCTGTCCGCGGCTTGACGAAAAAAGCATCTTTCATCATAATAAAAGTAACGGGGATTTCGAAACTGTTGTTTCGGGCCCTGGATATTCAGGATTTTCAGGGTCGGGTGAACCGGGCGTTGTTCTTGGGAACGTGTCCGGCAATTCCCTACCGGCGGTATAGCCCGCGACTCCGCGCCGTTTTTGCGGCGGGATTGAACCGGTGGAATTCCGGCGCCGACGGTATAGTCCGGATGGAAGAAAATCATGGCGCTCATGCGGCCTCTTGATATTCACGCCACAAGCCCTGGAAGCCTCCGGGGGTTTTTATGTTTATGTTGAAGCGTTCCCAGTTGACACGTGTTTTTGTTTTGTCGCTGCTCCTCCCGATGGCGCTTGGTTCCTGCGCGGGGAAAAAAGAAGCGGCGGCGCCGGCTTCCCTGTCGGTGCTGGTCTACATTACCGGCGTTACGGCGGGGAGCCCGCCCTATGAGATGCTGGCCGCCGGTGCGGAGGATTTTGCCTTGGCCCATGACAATGTGCGGGTAAAGATCTACGAGGCGGGTTTTAACCAGGCAGAATGGGAGGAGCAGCTTACGTCCCTGGTTGCGGGTGGGGAATACGATCTGGTGCTGGGTTCCAATCCTTCGCTCCCGGAGATTTGCGCCAGGGTGGGGGAAAAATTTCCCGGCCAGAAATTTATTATCACCGATGCGGAATATGCGGGGAACCCGCAGATCAGCACCTGGTTGTATAACCAGTATGAACAGTCTTTTTATCTGGGCTATTTGGCGGGGCTTATCACTACGGGCGCCATGGAACACGCCAACGGGGATCGGCGGATTGGCTTTATCGCCGCCCAGGAATATCCCCTGTTGAACAAGCATATTATCCCCGGTTTTCTTGAGGGGGCCCGGTTGGTTGATCCGGCGATAAGTCTGGATTTCCGGGTGATCGGCAACTGGTACGATGCGAACAAGGCGGCGGAACTGGCCGCCAGCATGATCGATGCGGGGGCCGATGTGTTCGGCTCCATCGCCGGGGGCGCGGCCCAGGGCCTGATCCGGGCCGCCGGGGAAAAGGGCGCCTACGTGGTGTTCCACAATACCAACGAATACGCATCGGCCCCCGGCGTTATTGTGGGCTGCGGCAGCATGGAACAAAAAAAGCTGGTGGAGGAAATTCTCGCCGAAGCGCTGGAGGGGAAGATTCAATACGGCCTGTCCCGGACGGTGGGTGTTCGGGAGGGCTATCTGGATTTTATCGCCGGTGATCCGGGCTATTACGAATATATTCCCGCGGATATTCAAGAACGGCTCAAAATCCTGATGGACGATATTCGCGCCGGGCGGATCGCCTATCCGGTTCCGCCGCTGTGATGTACGGGCCCTAAGGCAAAATGGTGAAGGAAAACCCGGCGGCGCGGATCCCGCGTGAACCTCAGGCTGCGGTGGAGCCGCAGGCGGCGGCGGCGCTGCGGCATATTTCCAAAATCTACCCCGGAGGAAAACCGGCCAACCGCAATGTGTCGCTGGATCTCCGCCGGGGGGAGATTCTCTGTCTGGCCGGGGAGAACGGCGCGGGAAAAACCACCCTGATGAAGATTCTCTACGGCCTTGAGGCCCCGGACTCCGGGGAAATATGGATCAGGGGCCGCCGGGTTCAGATTGATTCCCCCCGCCGGGCGAACCGGCTGGGCATCGGTATGGTACATCAACACTTCATGCTTTTTCCCGAATATACGGTGGCGGAAAATATTGTCCTGGGGATTGAGCCCCGGCGCTGGGGGATTTTTTTTGACCGGGCCGGGGCCGAATCCGCCGCGGACGCGGTGATCCGGGCCCATGATTTTTCCATCGACGCCGCCCGGCCTGTGTCCTCCCTCACGGTGGGGGAGATGCAGCAGGTGGAGATCTGCAAGATGCTCTACCGGAAGGTGGATATTTTTATTCTGGATGAACCGACCGCGGTTCTTACCGAACAGGAGATCGGTTCCCTTTTTTCAACCCTGAAAAATCTGGCCGCCGCAGGAAAAGCTGTTTTTCTTATCACTCATAAACTGGAAGAGATCAAGGCCGTGTCTGACCGGGTGGCGGTTCTGCGGAAGGGGGAAATTGCGGGGATCCGGAATACCGCCGAAACCGGGGAGGGGGAAATTTCCCATCTTATGGTGGGCGGCGATTTTACCTATGCCCCCGGCACGGGCCGCCGGGGCGGGAACGCGGCCCCCAGTGATAATCCGATCATTGTCTTTGAAAAAGTGACGGCCCTCCGCCGGGGGCAGGCCCAGCCCCTGCTTAAAGAGCTTTCCTTTTCCGTGCGGCAGGGGGAGATTCTCGGTTTTGCCGGGGTCAGCGGAAACGGCCTAGGGGTGCTGGAGGCGGTTCTGGGGGGCTTTATCCACCCCGCATCGGGGCGGGTCTTCCACCGGGGCAGGGACATTTCCCGCCTCAACATCCGGCGGCTCCGCAACCAGGGGCTTGCCTTTGTTCCCGCGGACCGGCTCCGGGTGGGGAGCGCGCCGGCCCTGACGGTGGAAGAAAATCTGGCGGTGGACCGCCGGGGGGAATTTACCCGCTTCGGCCTTCTAGACCGGAGATCTATCCGGGCCTTTGCATCGGATCTGATCCGCCGCTACGGCATTGCCGGCGGATCCGGCGATCCGGTCTCCAGTCTTTCGGGGGGTAATATTCAGAAGGTGATTCTGGCCCGGGAAATCGACCAGTTCAGGGATTACATTGTTTTTTCCGAACCCACCTGGGGGCTGGACATTGCCGCCGCGGCCTTTGTGTACGGGGAGATAGCAAAACTCCGGGATCGCGGTGCGGCGGTGATTCTTATTTCCACGAACCTTGAAGATATTCTGAACTGCGCGGATCGGATCATGGTGATGTACCGGGGAAGCATCGCCGCGGAGTTTGGGAATTTTGAAGACACAACCCGGCTCAGGGAAGAACTGGGGGCCTGTATGCTGGGCGCGGAAAGGCGCCTTGATAGGGGCGTTGGGTGAAAAAACCAGCGCGGTCCCGGCGCCCGGCGGAAGCCATGATGACAGATAAAGCAAGCCCGGCCCTGGCCGCTTGTCCGCGCCTCGGGATGCGGAAAAGCATCCTGATCCGCCTCCGGGCCGCCACGGGGACGCTCCTTATCATCTGCCTGTCCCTTCTTTTCCTGATCCTGCTGGCCCTCCTGTTAAGCAAAACGCCGGGACGGACGCTCTATTACTTTTTCCTGGGGCCCTTGCGGAACGTGTACTCCTTCGGGAATATGCTGAATAGCGCGATCCCCCTGATCCTTGGGGGAATCGGGGTTTCCATCGCCATGCGGGCCGGGCGCTTCAATCTGGGCGGGGAGGGGCAGATCTACGCGGGGGCCTTTGTAACGACCGCCCTTGCTCTGGCGCTGTCCCACTGGGGAATTGCCGGCGCCGTGATGGCTCTGTTGGCCGGGGTCTTTTTTTCCGGTTTTGCTTCGGGGCTTTCCGGTTTGTTCAAGGCCCGGTGGGACGCCAGCGAGCTTATCACCAGCTTCCTCATTTCCAATGTGCTGATTCTGCTGACCAATTACCTGGTAACCGGGCCCTTCCTCGATCCCGCCACCAACCTCCAGTCCACCCGGAAGATTCCCGAAGTCTTTCACCTGCCCCTGATTCTGCGGCCCTCGAATTTGAGCGCCGCCCTGTTTGTCGCGCTGGCCGCGGCGCTGCTGGCCCAGCTCTTTCTTACCCGGACCCGGCGGGGCTACGAAATCCGCGCCGCCGGGGCCAATGAAATGTTCGCCCGCTACGGGGGGATCAATACCAAGGTGAATACCACGGCGGTGATGTTTTTAAGCGGCGCATTCTATGGGCTCGCGGGGGCGCTGGCGGTTTACGGAACCTACTACGGAACGGTGAAGGAATTTTCTTCCGGCATGGGCTGGAACGGTTTGGCTGCGGCCCTTATCGCCCGGTTCCGGCCCCCGGCGCTGATCCCCGCGGGAATATTTTTTGCCTGGATCAATTCCGGCGCGCGGATCGCCATGCAGAATTCGGACATGAGCTTCGAGACCGTTGCCATCGTTCAGGCGGTGGTGTTTTTTCTCGTTACCAGCATGAGCCTCCGAAACATTTTTGGCGGAAAGGAGGGACGGTGAATTTTCCCATCCTCCACAGTGCGGTAACTATTATGACGCCCCTGCTGCTGGCCGCCTCGGGGGGGCTTTTCACCGAAGTTTCGGGGATGCTCAATATCGCCCTTGAAGGGCTGATCCTTACCGGGGCTTTTGCGGCGGTGGCGGCGGCCCATTATACCGGGAGCCTTGCGCTGGGGCTGCTGGCCGCGGCGCTTGCCTCGCTCCTGCTCTCGGCCCTGTTCGCTTGGGTAACGTTGAAGCTCAAGTCCAATGTGTTTATCACGGGCCTTGCGGTGAACCTCTTCGCCGCCGGGATGACCGTTGTTCTTTCCCAGCAGATATTTGGCACCCGGGGAGTGGCGGTTCCGGCGGCGCTGCCTCCGCTGCCCCGGATCGACATTCCCCTTATCGGGAAAATTCCGGCGGCAGGCGATCTTCTGTCAGGACACAGCGTGTTTGTGTATCTTTCCTGGGCCCTGCTTGCGCTGGCCGCGCTGGTGATGTTCAAGACCCCCTTCGGGCTCCGCCTCCGGGCCTGCGCAAAACATTCCCAGGCGCTGGTGTCGCTGGGGCTCAAGCCCGACACCTACCGCTTTACCGCCTTTCTGGTTTCCGGCCTTACCTGCGGCATAGGCGGGGCCTTCCTCAGCCTGAACCTCGGGGCCTTTGTTCCCAATATGTCATCCGGGAAAGGCTGGATCGCGCTGGTGGTGATTTTTCTGGGCGGCAGGAAACCGCTGGGAATCCTGATCGCCGCCTTTATATTTGGCCTGGCCGAAGCCTTTTCCAATTACGCGCAGGGCATCCTCAATATCCCCGCAGATTTCATCCTCGCCCTGCCCCATGTTTTCACCCTGCTGATAATGGTGGGCGTTTCCGTCTATATCAAAGCGAAGACGAAAGTTTCGTAGAAACCCGGTTTCACGCCGGCATCAGTTTTCCCGCCCTATGTCCCGGCGGTAGTCCATCCCTTCAAAGCCCACAGCCTCCAGAGACCGGTAGGCTTTTTCCCGGGCCTCTCCCGCATCCGAGCCCAGGGCGGAGACCGCGAGAACCCGGCCCCCTGAGGTACGGAGCCCCGGACTTGAAGCGACCCCCGCCCCCCCCTGGGCGCCGGCAACAAAAAGCCGGGCCCCGGTTTTGGCCAGCGCCGCTTCGTTCACGGTTATGGGGTCGCCCTTCCGGTAGTCCCCCGGATAACCCGCCGCCACCGCCACGGGGGCGCAGACCGCGCCAGGTTTCCACTTGAGGGGGAAATTCCCAAGGCTCCCATCGTGAATGGCAAGGCAGAGCGCGGCAAAATCGGCGTCCATCAGGGGCAGAACCGCCTGGGTTTCCGGGTCTCCCAGCCGTACATTGTATTCAAGAAGGGAGCATACATCGTCCCTGATCATGAGGCCGAAGAAAATAAAACCCCGGTAATCGAGCCCCTCGGCCTTTATCCCCGCCAGCGTGGGGGAGAGAATGTTTGTGACAAAATCTTTTTGGCAGGCTTCGGTAAAATCCGGCGCCGGGGCAATGGCCCCCATGCCCCCGGTGTTCGGCCCCAGTCCGCCGTCAAAGCGGCGCTTGTGATCCCTGGCGGAAATAAAGGGGACGATGGTTCCGGCGATGTTTTCCGCGCCGCCTTTTCTATCGCAAGGGACGGCGCTGACCGCCGCCAGGACGGACACTTCTTTGCCCTCAAGAAAATCCTCCAGTACTACCGATGCGCCCGAGGCCCCCAGGGTTTTTTCTTCCATAAACGAGCGGAGGGCGGCCTCCGTGTCGCGCAGGTTTTCCGCCACCACTACGCCCTTGCCCGCGGCCAGGCCGTCGGCCTTGATCACCAGGGGCTTTGCCGGGCCCTGGCCGCCGAAATGTTTGCGGGCATGGGCCAGGGCCTCCACTACGCTGGTAAAGTCCCGGCTCTCCGCGGCGCGGACGCCGTATTTTTTCATAAATGCTTTGGCATAGACTTTGCTGGATTCAAGCCGGGCGGCCCTTTGATCCGGCCCGGCGGCGGCCAACCCCTCGGCGCGGAACCGGTCCACGATCCCCGCCGCCAGGGGCGCTTCGGGCCCCACCACGGTAAGATCGATTTTTTCCCGCGCCGCAAATTGGACGAGCCCTTCCATCCCTTCGGGACTCGCGGGGTCTCCTTCCTCCACCGGAATATTAACGCATTTTTTTTCCCCCGCAGTGCCGCCGTTGCCGGGGGCCGCGTACAGGGCCTCCACTTTTTCCGACTGGGCCAGTTTCCAGACCATGGCGTGTTCCCGTCCCCCCGAACCGATAACCAGAATCTTCATGTTCATCCCCCTAATGCTTAAAGTGCCGGGTTCCGGTAAAGACCATGGCGATGCCGTGTTTGTCGCAGGCTTCGATGGAAAGTTTGTCGTTCACCGAGCCGCCGGGCTGGACGATGGCCCTGATACCCGCGGCGGCGGCGGTTTCCACCACATCGGGAAAGGGGAAAAAAGCGTCCGATGCCAATACCCTGGCGGGTCCGCCGCCGGCCCCGCAAACTCCGGCGCTCCGTGCCAGCGCCTGCTCCGTGGGCCATATCCGGTTTACCTGACCCCCGCCGATGCCCACGGCGGCTTCGTCCCTGACGATGATGATGGCGTTGGATTTGACAAACGCAACCGCTCTCATGCCGAAGATCATGTCCCGGATATCCTGGGGCTCCGGTTGGGCTTTGCTGACGATCTCCCATTTTTCAAAAAGTTTCCGGTCCGTCTCCTGTACCAGAAGACCGCCGTCCACGGCAATGTATTCATGACGTTCCAGGGGAGGCCGGGGGGCCTTTATGATGCGAAGATTTTTTTTCTTTTTGAGCGCCTCCAGCGCCTCGGGATCAAAATCCGGGGCCGCGACAATCTCCAGAAAAAGTTCCCCCAGTCTTTCCGCGGTTTTCTTGTCCAGCGTTACATTGACCGCCACGATGCCGCCGAAGATCGACACCGGATCGCAGGCGCATGTTTTCGCGCAGGCTTCCGCCAGATCAGCCCCCAGGGCGATGCCACAGGGGGTATTGTGTTTGACCGCCACACAGCAGGCCCGCCGGACTGACGCGGCAGTGGCGATCCCCAGGGCTTCAATATCTCCGGCCCCCAGGGGCGCGGCAGCGGAGAGACCGAAAGCGCAGGCCGCTTTCCAGGCCAGATCCAGATCCCGGATATTGTTGTACCCCAGTTCCTTGCCGTGGAGCTGTTCCATATTCCCCAGCGCGCCGGGGCAGCCGGTATGGACATAAAGAGCCGCGGACTGGTGGCTGTTTTCACCGTACCGGAGGCTGCCTATACGAGGAGCTTTTTTCAGGGAGAGGGGCCAGTAGGCCGGATACTCCTCGTCCAAAAGATACCGGGCAATGGCGGCGTCGTAGGCGGCGGTGAGGTCAAAGACCTTTCCCGCCAAACGCTTGCGGAATTCCGGCGCCGCCGTTCCCGCTTTCAGGCCCGCCATGGCTTCCGCGTAATCGGCGCTGTCGGTAAGGACGATCACATCCCGGTAATTTTTCGCCGCCGACCGGAGCATGGCGGGCCCCCCGATATCGATGAATTCCACCGTTTCCTCCAGGGAAAGCCCGGCCTGAACTTTTTCAAAAAAGGGATAGAGGTTTACGCACACAAGGTCGATGGGGATTATCCCCAATTTGTCCAGAGTTTCCCGGTGGGAGGGCAGATCCCGCCGGGCCAGAAGCCCCCCGTGTATCGCCGGATGCAGAGTCTTGACCCGCCCGTCCAGGCATTCGGGAAACCCCGTAACCGCCGATACATCGGTAACGAGGACGCCGTTTTCCTGGAGGTATTTTGCGGTGCCCCCGGTGGAAAGAATTTCCCAATCCGTCCCCGCCAGATACGAAGCCAGCTCCAGAATACCGTCCTTGTAAAACACGCTAACCAGCGCCCGTCTTTTCATCACTCGCTCCTTTTCCGGTACCAGGCACCAATATGGAAGGGGGGCTTGTTTCCAAACCCTTTCCGGCTGACCGCCGCCATTTCTCTCGCCCCCCTTACGCTCCACAGTCCTCACTCCGCGCTTCACGCTCCGTTCCGGTCTGTTCCGCTATCCCCCTACGGGCTGCTGTTTCTGCGCTCCGCGGCGCGCTACTCAGGCTAAAGCCTTCGCGCCTTTTCCGGGGGAACGCGCTTTTACTGTGCGCCGGGCGTACGTTGCCTGTTTTTGAACAACAGCCCTACGGGCTGCTGTTTCTGCGCCCCATCATCAGGACCGCGGCTTCCACAATGGCGGCGTGTTCTTTTTTGTGAATCCGTTCCGCGAGATGTTCCGGGGTGTCGTCGGGGGCTACGGGGACTTTTTTTTGGAGCAGGATGGGGCCCGTGTCGGTTCCCTCGTCCACCAGATGAACCGTACAGCCCGATTCAGTTTCCCCCGCCTCAATGACCGCCCGGTGAACCCGCGCGCCGTACATCCCCGGCCCGCCGTATTTGGGAAGCAGGCTGGGGTGCAGGTTGATAATCCGCCCGGCGTAGGCCCGGATAATATCCCCTTCCAGAATTGAAAGAAACCCGGCAAGGATGATGAGTTCCGCCCCCGTCTCCCTGGCGGCGCGGAGAATCCGGTTCGAGAGATCCCGCCGCCGTTCCTGCCGGGGCAGGGCCTGGCCGGGGCTTTCAACAAAGACCGGTATTCCCGCGGCCCTGGCCCGCTCCAGCGCGTAGACGCCGGGGCGGTCGGAAACCACCGCGCAAATGACGCCGCCCCCAAGGGCCCCGGCCTTTTCCGCGTCTATCAGGGCCTGGAGATTGGTTCCGCTTCCCGAAACAAGAACCAGTATGTTCACCGGTTTGATCCTCCGCCGCCGGGTTTCTTTAACCGGAAACTACACAAACCGGACTTCCCCGGCCTTGTCCCCGGCGGACTCAACCCTGCCGATCTCCCAGGCGGGAAAACCCCGGGCATCAAGATACTCAATGGCCTTCCGGCTGTCCTCCGGGGACAGGCCCAGAACCAGCCCGATCCCCATGTTGAAGGTGTTGAACATTTGTTCCCCCAGGGCCGCATCGCGGGTGATCAGTTCCACTCCGCCGCCGGAAGCCGCGGCGTCATGCTTTCCGCCGGAAGCCGCGATGCCCTGGGCAATCCGCCCGAAAATGGGGGGGATGGTCCAGCTGTTCCGGGCAATGACCGCGTCAAAGGCCGCGCCGCCGGAAGCTGACCGGGGAAAGAGCCGGGGGATGTTTTCGTAAAAACCGCCGCCGGTAATGTGGGCCATGCCCAGAATGTTCACTTCTTCCAAAAGGCCCAGGACGGGCTTGACGTAGAGCCGGGTCGGCTCCAGCAGGGCGTGTCCTATGGGCATACCGCCAAAGTCTTCGTCCAGGCCGGGAATCACGCGGCGGATAAGGCTGAAGCCGTTGGAATGGGGCCCCGATGAGGCAAGACCCACGAGGACATTCCCCGGCCTGATCCCGCTGCCGTCGATGATCTTTTTCCGGTCCACAATGCCCACCGCAAATCCGGCGAGGTCGTAGACCCCGTCTCCGTAAAAGCCGGGCATCTCCGCGGTTTCGCCGCCCAGCAGGGCCATGCCGGTTTCCCGGCAGCCGGTCGCCACTCCTTTTACCAGCAGGGCCGCCGCATCGGCGTCCAGTGTGCCGCAGGCCAGGTAATCGAGAAAAAAAAGAGGCCGGGCCCCATGGCAGAGAATGTCGTTGGCGCACATGGCCACGCAGTCGATCCCCACGGTGTCGTATTTTTTCAGCCGGAAGGCAATGTCCAGTTTGGTTCCCACCCCGTCAGTGCCGGAGACCAGCACCGGATCTTCCATCTGCCGGTATGCCGGGTCATCCCCGGCCCGGACAAAGCCCCCGAGGGAAAACATTCCGGCAAAACTGCCAAGGCCGTTTAATACCGCACCGTGGACGGTGGCGGCGGCAAGCTCCCGGTATTTTTCGACGGCCCGATAGCCTTCTTCAATATTTACCCCGGCCTGTTTATAGTCCATAGGCCTATCATGGAGATATTTTTCCGTTATGTCCAGCCGCCGCGTTGCCGCCGTATTGCCTTCGGCATCTCATGTTCCCGGACAAACGGTTTGCGTAACCCGCTTACTTTTCCAGTAAATAAAGATATTCTTTTACATGAATATCCCTGGCGTTTAAATTGCGGCTTCCCCTGAATGTGTTATACCGCGTTTCAAGAACATCAACCTTTCCCATTTTATGTAACATGGCCTTCATTTCTTCCGGCTTGATAAATCCGTCCGAATTAAAAGACAGCAATACATACCGGGCTTTTATTTCTGTCACCAGGCTTGACAGGGCCGGATACGCATCACTTTCCCTGTTATAGCCGGAACGGTTCCAGTTATCAGGAATCCCGGATATTTTGCTCATGGAGGCCGGATATTTATAATCCAGTATAAGATTTAACATAAAATAATTTGATCCATAAGGATGCTGGTTATACGGCGGATCCAGATACGCGACATCAACTTCCGGCAATGTTTCAATAATTTCATTCGCATCCCCGCCGCAGACAATAACATCCGTTTCAAACCTGCTGAATACCGGAAAAGGCAGTTTTATGTTCCCGGCAATTCTAAGCAACGCATTATGGTTTAGGCCGCCAAATTGCCCTATCCCCGTTTCCCTGTTCTTGTAAAATCCCTTGAATACTCCGGAGGTATTTGCGTGTATCGACGCCTCTGACAATAGCGGCGCAAGGAAAAATTTTCGCGCGCCCTCCGGTATATTGTTTATGGCCTGTCTTGCGGTGTCTATATATCGCGCGTTTTTTATGGTGTAAAAAACCCGGTCGTTTATTTGAATATTGTTTTCGTCTCCCGGAGCATATAATTCCCGAATCAGGCCGTCATGTAAATTGTTTTCTGTCTCGTTGATCACATAGCGATAACAGTCCCGCAGGAGTTTCATGTCAAGTGAATTTGCGTTTGATAAATAACATTCATTTATTACGGCAGAATATTTTTCCAAATCGTTTGCTATTAATAAATCGGCGAATTGTTTAAAATACCTGGCCACAACCCCGGATCCGCTAAAAACATCAAAGAGGGAAAGTTTGTTTTTCCCCAGTCTTTTTTGAACGGTTTTTATTCCATCCCCAATAAAATGCAGGAGCGCCCGCTTGTTTCCGATATAGGTAATCAACTGCCGGGCAAGGTATTCTTCGCTCTCGGCAAGGGCGGCGTCTTTTTCAGCGTCAGATAATTCCGGTTGACCCGCCGGGTTATCGAACAAGTCCATTGTTTTAAAAAATACGGCCCTATATCCGCAGCCGCTCGGCGTGGTGGTAGGCTTCGGCCCGGAGGGCTTTTACCGATTCATCGGTGAGGTAGTCGTCAAAGGGCATCATCCGGTCAATATAGGCCCCGGCGGAGGAAGCCCGGCCCCCGCTTTGCGGCAGGATTTCGATGATCCGGTTGGCGATGGAGTTGATGAACTCGTGGTCGTGGGAGTTGAAGAGGATCACGCCGGGAAAGGCGGTCAGGCCCTCGTTAAGGGCGGTGATGGCTTCAAGATCCAGGTGGTTGGTAGGTTCGTCAAGAATCAGCACATTGGCGCCGGAGAGCATCATTTTGGAAAGCATACACCGGACTTTTTCGCCCCCCGAAAGGACCTTCACGGGTTTCAGGGCCTCTTCCCCGGAAAAAAGCATCCGGCCCAGAAAACTGCGGACATAGGTTTCGTCCTGATCCGGAGAGTATTGTTTGAGCCAGTCGGTGATGGAAAGACCGGAATCGAAAAAGGCGGAATTTTCCTTGGGGAAGTAGGAGAAGGCCGTGGTCTGTCCCCAGTAATAATCCCCGGCGTCCGGTTTCCGCGTGCCGGTGATGATGTCAAAGAGGGCGGTTTTTGACACGTGTTCTGTCCCCACAAAGGCAATTTTGTCCCCCCGGTTTACGAGAAGGGAAAAATCTTTGAGCAGTTCCGTCCCCTCAAAGGCGAAACCCAGATTTTCGATCCGCAGCACGTTGTTGCCGATTTCCCGGTCGGGCTTGAAGCCCGCGTAGGGGAATTTTCGGCTGGTAACGGTTATGTTTTCCAGGTCGAGTTTTTCCAGCACCTTTTTGCGGCTTGTGGCCTGCCGGCTCTTTGCCGCGTTGGAGGCGAACCGCTGGATAAATTCTTTCAGTTCCCGGGCTTTTTCTTCCCGCTTTTTGAGCTGATCCCTGGCCTGGCGCTGGAGCATCTGGCTCATCTGGTACCAGAAATCGTAGTTCCCCGAATAGGGGGTGATTTTCCCGTAGTCGATGTCGCAGATCTGGGTGCAGACCGCGTTGAGGAAGTGACGGTCGTGGGAAACAACGATGACGGTATTGGGAAAATTCATGAGGAAATCCTCAAGCCAGGAAATGGATTCCAGATCCAGGCCGTTGGTGGGTTCGTCCAAAAGGAGAATGTCGGGGCTGCCGAAGAGGGCCTGGGCCAGAAGAACCCGCACTTTTTTGGATTCATCCAGTTCCGCCATCAGTTTGCCGTGGTCTTCCTCATCAAGGCCAAGGCCGGAGAGCAGCTGGCCCGCCTGGGCTTCCGCCTCCCAGCCGCCGAGGTCGGCGAAGTCGGCCTCCAGTTCGCTGGCCCGCATACCGTCGGCCTCGGTGAAGTCTTCCTTGGCGTAGATGGCTTCCCGCTCTTTTTGAATCTGGTAGAGCCGGGGATAGCCCATAATCACCGTGTCCAGGGCCGTATGTTCCTCAAAGGCAAAGTGATCCTGTTTGAGGACGGCGATGCGCTGCCCTGAGGATACGGAAATTTCCCCCCGGTCGTGTTCGACTTCCCCGGAGAGAATTTTGAGGAAGGTTGATTTACCCGCCCCGTTGGCCCCGATGATGCCGTAACAGTTGCCGGGGGTGAATTTAAGATTTACCTCTTTGAAGAGGGTCCGCTCTCCAAAGTTGAGGCTGACATCGTGTACGGTTATCACAGTTTGCTAATCCTTTTTTTTAAATATCCCGCCGAAAATCCGGGAAAAGAGGCCCGGCTTGGGCGTCTGCGCCTGTTCCGTGGCGGGCCGGCCCGCGGGTCTCTGTCCCCGTCCGTCGCGGAAGCTCTGTCCCTCCGCGCTCCGGTTCCGGTTCCGGCCCTGGCCGCCGGGTTTGCCCGCCGGGCCCTGTCCGCGGCCATCCGGGTGGCCGGACGAGATCTGTCCCCCGCCGGCGCGCCCCCTGGCGGAGGCTCCCGGAGCGGTGGAACGCTGCCCCCCGGCAGATGCGCCGGGAGCGCCCCGGTCAGGCCGTTTCCGATCCTGCCGGCGGCCTGGGGATTCTCCTTCATGGTGTTTCCGGGTCTTTTCGGCGGGCCGGGGCTCGGCCTCGTATTTTTGTTTGTAATAGGCCATCCGCTCATCAAAGGAGAGGCGGGTCAGTTCCTGCTTCGCGTCGGGCCGGGGCGTCCTGCCTGCGGATTCCCGGCGCGGCTGCCGTTCCTCCCGGCCCTGGCGGCGGTTCTCAGTCCCCCGTGCTTCCCCGGAACGGCCCGGCTGCCGGGCTTCCCCGGATCGTGGCCGGGGACGGTCGTTGTAAACCCGGTCGCCGTGTTCGCTCCGGGCTCTGTCCCCGCCGCTCCTCCGGCCATCCCGAACCCGGTCGCCGTGGGGCCTGCCGGGGCCGCCGGGTCTGCGGCCATCCCGCCGTTCCTCGTAAAAATCCGTGCGGATATGCATACCGGCGCTTTTATCCTCGCCGTGCTGTTCCTCCCCGGCGAATTCCGCGGGGATCTTCTTGCCAATGTACCGTTCAATGGCGGGGAGTTCGTAAACATCCTGCTCGCTGGCCAGGGTAATGGCCTTGCCGGTTTTCCCCGCCCGGGCGGTTCTGCCAATCCGGTGGACGTAGTTTTCCGCCTCCGACGGGAGGTCGTAGTTCACCACCAGGGCCAGCCCCTCAATGTCCAGCCCCCGGGCGGCCACATCGGTGGCCACGAGAAACCGGATTTTCCCGGCCTTTACGTCGTCGATCACCTTGAGCCGTTTTGCCTGGGGCAGGTCGCCGATGATAAATTCGCAGTCGTAGCCGTTGACCCGCAGCCGCTTGGCCACGATTTCGGTGTACCGCTTGGTATTGCAGAAGATAATGGCGCTTTCCGGCTGTTCCTGCTGGAGAATCCCCAAAAGGAGCCGCATTTTTTCTTCCGAGGGGACGTGGTACAGCACCTGCTCCACCTCGTCCACCGTAACGGTTTCGGGCTCAATCTCGATCTCAAAGGGCGATTTGGTATACTCCCAGGCCAGATTTTTGACCCAGGCATTGAGGGTGGCGCTGAACAACATGGTCTGCCGGCGATCCGCCGGAGGCACCACCCGGATAAGCTTCCGTAAATCCGGGTAAAAACCCATGTCGAACATCCGGTCCGCCTCGTCCAGCACCAGAAAGGCGATGTCCATCAGGTTCATCCGCCCCGATTTGTTCAGATCCAGCACCCGTCCGGGGGTTCCCACCAAAATCTGGACATTGTCCTTGAGGAGCTGCTGCTGCTGGGTATAGCCCACGCCGCCGTAAAAGCTGCCGATCTTGAAGGGGAGGTGTTTTCCCAGAAGCTTCGCCTCTTCCTCCACCTGCACCGCCAGCTCCCGGGTGGGCACCATGATGATCGCCTTTTTCCCTGCCAAAAGGTCTTCTGAAAGGAGCCGCTGAAAAATAACGATGAGAAAAGCGGCGGTTTTCCCGGTCCCGGTCTGGGACTGGACATAGAGGTCCTGGCCGCCAAAGGCATGAGCCAGCACCTGTTCCTGAACGGGCATACAGGTAATATATTCCGCTTCCGCGATGCCCCGTTGCAGGCCGGGATGAAGGTTTAAGTCTTTAAATTCCATAATAATGGGTATATTTATACCTTTTTTTGGAGAAAATGAATAGACCGGCGAGCCTTTCCCCAAACCCGGTTAATTTTGGGGAAGCCTCTGGCAATGCCGTGGGGAGCGCTTTACACCGGGCTTCACCCGTAATACTATGGGGTATTATGATTAAAGCCATCGCCAAATTGATAATTGCCCTGAACGGCAACGTAAAAAAAAGCCAGTTGGCGGCCGGTTTTGCCTGGGGTGTACTCTTGGCCTTGGCCCCTCTGGGCAATATTCTGGGGATAGCCCTCTTTCTGGTTTCCTTCTTTTTCAGACATAACCATGCGTCCAAAGTGGTAACCATGACCCTCCTCAAACTGCTGTCCCCCCTGATCGCTCCCGCGGTTGACCTTTTGGGCTGGGAAATCCTGCATATCACCGCGCTCCAGCCCCTGTTTACCACCTGGTACAATATGCCCTTTGTGCCCCTGACCCGGTTCTACAACACCCTGGTCGCGGGCGGCATTGCGGGAGGAATCATTCTGTGGATTCCGGTCTTCTTCCTTTTTATGGCCCTGATTCCCCTGTACCGGAACAACGTGGCCCGGAAAATCCAGGAGGCCAAAATTTTCAAGCGGATTGCGAAAATTCCCTTTCTTTCGTCCATCACCAAAGCGATCTCGGAAATGACGGACAAAGGAGCCTGAGATGAAAGAAACAAGCACGAAAAAGGCAAAGCCCCCCAAAGCGCCGGGGGCCTTCAAAAAACCCCTGCCGAAAAAGACGCTGGAAAAGAAATTTTACAAATTTATTGGAAATCCCGGCGACCGGAAATTTTTTACCTCCTGTTTTGTCCTCCGGGACGACCGGTGCGTCCTCCGGGAGGGACTGGAAAAGGACGACATCAAGAAGCTCAAAGCCCTGCTCAAGGTGATCAAGGCAAACCGCAAGGGGTCGGTCAAGCTTGTGCCGCTGGCCTTTGCCGGAGCGGTGGCTGCCGCGCTGGCGGTCTTTTTCATTGTTTTTATGAACCCCCTGCTGGAACGGGCCATTGAACGGGGCATGGAGACCCTGTTTGAAGCCCGGGTTGACGTGGATCGCTTTAACCTGAACCTGCTCCGCTTTCAGGTGGGGCTCGACGGGATCACCGTGGCGAACCGGGACAGCCCCATGAAAAACCTCTTCCAGACGGGCCGGATGGAATTCCGCCTGAAGCCGGAGGCTATTCTGCGGGGGAAGATTTATATTGAAGAAATCAGAACCGATTCCATCCGCTTTGGTACAGACCGGAAAGTTTCCGGGGCCCTGCCGAACCGTCCTCCCAAAGAAAAAAAAGAAACTTCCCCCAAAGCGGAGGCCCCGCCGATGGTGGACTTGCAGAATTTTGACGCACTGGGCCTTTTGGACCGGGAATATGACAAGCTCAATACCCCCAGGGCTTATGATGCAGCCATCAACGCCTACAGCGAATCGCTGGAAAAATGGAAGGGCCAGGTTGAACAGGTCAAAACCAGGGGGGATGAATTGCGGGCCTCGGCCCAGCCGCTCCTGCGGCTCAACGTGAACGAGATGCGGGATGTCCAGACCATCACGAAAGCCATTCAGGACATTACGGCCATGGTCAACTCGGTTCAAGCCGCGACGGCGGATGCCAAAACCCTTGTGGACTCGCTGGAAACGGATGTTACTGCCGCAGCGAATCTGGAGCGGCTGGCCCGGACTTCCATCACCGATGACCTTAACCACCTGAAATCCTATATCGATCTGGGGAGCGGGTCGGCCTTTTCCGCGCTGGAGCCGTCGATCCGGGAGATTCTTTCCGGCACGGCGGAGCAGTATCTGGATTACGGCCTCCGGGCGCTGGAGGTTTTTGAAAAACTCAAGGCCATGAACGCGGCCCGGCCTAAGTCGGAGCCCAGGCCGAAAAAAAGCACAGTGGTTTTCCGGGGCCGGGATGTGCCCTTCCCCGCGAATGCCTATCCTCAATTTTACCTGGGGATTCTGGCCTCGGACTTTACCCTGAATGACTGGAACTGGGGGCTGGATCTCCGGGGCATAAGCTCCGACCCCGACCTGTCCGGCGCGCCGGTTACGCTGGCTCTGTCCCTCAGCGAGACGGGCGGCGGCCTGAGCCGCGCGGCGGCCTTTCAGGGCAGCGCCGATTTTAGAAGCGCCGCAACGGAACGGTTTTCCGCGGATTTCTCGGGCCGGGGTTTCCCGGTAAGCCTGGGCGACCAGCTCAAAGAATCGGGGATCGGCGGCTTTAACGGCGATGCAGCCTTTACGCTGGGCTTTGCCGGCTGGACCGACGGCGGCGTGCGCGGGAGCGGCGATGTGGGGATCAGCCGGGCCCGGCTGGTTGACCCTGAGGGGACTTTGGCGCAGGCGGTGGATACCGCTGTCCGGCAGGCGGGGGAAGTCCGGCTGGGCATCGGCTACGAGCATTTTGCCGGTCAGGACGACCACTTTACCCTTACCACCAATATCGGGAGCCTGATCATGGATGCCCTGAAACAGACCGCGTCGGTGTACGCCAAAAAAGCCGCCGATGATCTGGAAAAGGCCCTGCGGGAAAAGATCGCCGGGTATATTGACGGCCGCTTTGTTTCCAGAGATGAACTGGACGCGCTTTTCAAGACCGCCCAGGGCGACAAAGCCGCGATGGATCAGTTGAAAAACACGCTGGACAGCAAGAAAAACGAGTTCGAACAGAAAATCCGGGCCGCCGCCAACGAAGCGGTAGATCAGGCCAAGGAAGAAGCCCAGCGGCAGGCGGAACAGGCCGTTCAGGACGCCCTGGAGGGCAAGACTCCCACTTTCCAGCCCCCCAGCGTGCCGAGTTTGCCGGGCGGGGTGCGGATACCGGGGCGATAAATGTTTCTGGAAACCCCGGTTGGGGTTTTCAGAGGTTCCCTTACCGTTATTTACAAACACCTCCTGACGAGTTAGATTTAGTTTATGCGGATCATTGTCATTGACGGCATGGGTGGCGGCATTGGAGCGGAACTCTGTGGGCGGTTGAAGGAACTGGTAAAGGACGGCAGTGAACTTATCGCCCTGGGAACCAACAGCGCTGCTACCGATCGGATGCTCAAAGCCGGCGCACAGCGGGGAGCTACCGGGGAAAACGCCATCAGGGTTACGGCCCCCACGGGCGATTTTATTATTGGGCCTATCGGTATCATCATCATAAACAGCATGATGGGCGAAATTACCGCGCCAATGGTAGAGGCCGTCCTGTCGGCCTCCGGCGAGCGGGTACTCATCCCCCTGCAAAACGAGCATTTTTACATCGCCGGACTGGGAAAGGAAAATTTGGGCAATCTCATTAATGAGGCAGTTGACCACATCGCCAAAAACTGCTAATCTTGTTTTAAGCATGAAGCTTACCGGCCCACGAAGGGCGCGGGAATCTTTGTAAAAAGAAAACCGCCGGGAGACGAACTCCTTACCATAATAGGGGGGAGTCGTGTCCGGACAATCTATACTTGACGAAAAATACGAAACACTTTTAAAACTTATCGCGGAAACCGGCGGCGCGGCGGTTGCGTTTTCAGGCGGCGTGGACAGCTCTTTTCTCTGCCATGCGGCAACTGCGGCGCTGGGCGGGCGGGCAATCGCCATTACCGTGGTTTCTCCCATGTTGCCCAAAAGCGAAATTGAAGCCGCCGGAGAAATTGCCCGGCTCGTGGGTATTGCGCACATCTGCATTGAAGAAAACGAAATCGAGGACGATGTCGCGCATAACACGCCGGAGCGCTGCTACCACTGCAAAAAGCGGGAATTCGGCGCAATAAAAAAAGCATCTCAAAGCAGGGGAATTAACGCCGTGCTTGACGGTTCCAACCTTGACGATGAGGGCGATTACCGTCCGGGCTTACGCGCCCTGGCGGAACTTGGAATCTCAAGTCCCCTGCGCGAAGCAAAACTTTCCAAACAGGAAATTCGCGATTTATCGCGGCGTTTCGGCCTTCCTACCTGGGACAAGCCCGCTTTTGCCTGCCTTGCTTCGCGCATACCCTACGGCGAAACCATCACGGTAAAAAAACTTTCCCGCATCGAAAAGGCCGAAGCGGTTTTACGGGACTTCGGTTTCCGCCAGTTTCGCGTACGTTCCCACAGCGACATTGCCCGCATTGAAGTTGCGCCGGAAGAACGCAGGCTCTTTTTCAGCGAAACGCTGTTAGACGACCTTTCAAAAAAGATTAAAGCCGCCGGTTTTCTTTACGCTGCCTTTGAACTGGAAGGCTACCGCATGGGCAGCATGAACCGCGCAATTTCGCGGATTGAAAATGGACCAGGAGTATGACGATGAAGACACTGCACTTTGAATGTTTCGCCGGAATTTCCGGCGACATGACTTTAGGGGCGCTGGTAGACCTCGGCGTTGATCCGGCCCGGCTTGTAACGGAGCTGAAAAAGCTCAATCTGGACGGCTGGAAACTTGACTTTGTGAAAGACCAGCGGAACGGTATCACCGGAACCAGGGCGCTTGTTGAAATCGCGGGCGAGGATCATAACCGCAAACAGGAGGAGCATACTCATCATCACGGGTACGAACATGACCATCACCACCATCATGAGCACAGCCACAACACCTGGAAGGAAATCCGCCGTGTTATCGAAGCGTCTTTCATCAACGGCGGGGCAAAGCGGCGGGCACTGGATATTTTTTCCCGCATCGCCGCCGCCGAATCGGAAGTACACGGCGTTCCTGTTGAGGAGATCGGCTTTCACGAAGTGGGCGCACTGGATTCAATTATCGACATTGTAGGGGCGGCAATATGCCTTGACCTGCTTGCTCCGGACCACATTACCGCCGGACGGGTAGAGTTGGGCGGCGGTACGGTACGCTGCGCCCACGGGGAATTACCTGTCCCCGCACCCGCCACGCTGATCCTCTGCAAAGGTATGCCGGTACATACCGGCAGCTTTGATGCGGAGATGACCACTCCGACAGGGGCGGCGATCCTCGCATCTCAGGTAGATGAATTTGTGCATAACGCCGCTTTCACTGAACTGAAAACCGGCTACGGTCTGGGAACGCGCAAGCTGGACAAGCCCAACGTACTCCGTGTTTCATGGCGGGAAGACGCGCAGCCGGCTGCAAAGGAGCAAGACCTGATCGAAATTGAAAGCATCCTTATGGAATCCAACATTGACGATATGACCGGCGAGGAACTTGCTTTTCTTATGGAATGTCTTTTCCGCGAAGGCGCGCGGGACGTGGTTTTTGTTCCCTGCATGATGAAAAAGAACCGGCCCGGAACACTAGTTTCCGTACTGTGCCCGCCTGAAAAACTTGCCGCCATGCGGAACACCATGTTCACTCAATCAAAAACCATCGGTATTCGGGAGACTCCCGCCCACTGTTTCGCGCTACGGCGGAAGGAAGCGTCAATTGTAAATGGCGGATCTTGCGCGGGCAAAAAAAAGATCGTGTATTACGGCGGCAAAGAACTGCGTGATAAAATTGAGTTTGAGGATCGGGCGGATCTTGCCCGGCGAAAAAACATTTCTCTTTGGGAAGCGGAAGAATTGATCCGAAAAGGTGAGCGCCATGATTGAAAACGATCTGGAATTTGCCGTTTTAGACAGCGAGCGGCAGAAACGTACCGGCTATCCCGAGGCCGTGTACTGCCGGGGGAAAACCACGGAGCAGGCTTTGGCTATTATTAATCGCATGGCGGCGCAGGGTATTCCCACACTTGCCACCGGTGTTGATACGGAATTGTCTTCGCGGGCCAAAAGACGTTACGCGAAAACGAAGTATGATCCGCTTGCCAAAGTACTTACCATAGATGGCCCATATAAAGAAGCATCCGGTCTGGTCTCGATAGTCTGCGCGGGGACTTCGGATCTTCCTGTTGCACGGGAAGCTCTGCTGGCTGCGGAATTTTACGGCAGCAAAACGGAACTTATCACCGACGTGGGGGTTGCCGGGATTCACCGGCTGCTCTCGCGGCTGGAAGACCTGCGTAAAGCGCGGGTAATTGTCGCCGCCGCCGGCATGGAAGGAGCGCTGCCAGGAGTTATCGCGGGGCTGGTTTCCGTTCCGGTGATCGCCCTCCCCACCAGCGTAGGTTATGGCGCGTCTTTTGGCGGACTGGCAGCGCTGCTGGGTATGCTCAATTCCTGCGCGCCGGGGGTATCGGTGGTAAATATTGACAACGGGTTTGGGGCCGGATACCTGGCCAATTTGATAAATCTGGGAATGAACGTCAATGCTTTGCGTTAAAGTTTTATGAACCTTCCGAAAACCCCGGTTGGGTTTTCAGAGGTTCTCTCAATTGTATCAGGAGGTTTATTATGCACATGGCTGATGCGCTTCTCTCACCGGCGGCAGGCGGGACGATGTGGGTGGCAAGCGCTGCCGCATTGGGTCTGGCGGTAAAAAAAATCGCCGGAAGCAACAGCCGGTCCGGGGGTATTGCGTCCGGACTTGACGAGAAAAAAATCCCCCTCATGGGAATTATGGGGGCTTTTGTGTTCGCCGGGCAGATGATCAATTTCACCATACCCGGCACAGGTTCCAGCGGGCACATTGGCGGCGGCATTTTGCTTGCCGCCCTCCTGGGGCCGTGGCCGGCGTTCATCACACTGGCTTCGGTGCTGATCATCCAGTGTCTTTTTTTCGCGGACGGCGGCCTTTTGGCATACGGGTGCAACGTGTTTAACATGGGCGTTTGTTCCGCGCTGCTGGCCTATCCGTTTGTTTTTAAGCCTCTGGTGAAAAAAAACCTGAACGCAAAAACGATTACCGCCGCTTCAATCCTTTCTGTCGTCATTGGCCTGCAGGCTGGCGCGTTTTGTGTGGTCCTGGAAACCTTGTTTTCCGGCGTTACCGAGCTTCCTTTCGGTGTTTTTGCCCTCTTGATGCAGCCCATTCATCTTGCTATCGGACTGGGAGAAGGTTTTGTAACCGCCGCCGTGCTTTGTTTTGTGCATAAAGTCCAGCCGGAGATACTTGGCGGCGCCGTTTCCGAAAAATTCATGCCCGCGCCTGTTTCCGCCAAAAAAATCCTTGCGGTTTTGGCCGCGCTTACCCTTGTTACCGCCGGGCTGCTTTCGCTGTTTGCGTCGGCGTATCCTGACGGGCTCGAATGGTCAATGGAAAGAACGGCGGGAACCGCTGAACTGGAACGGGAAGGCCCGGTGTATGAAGCCGCCGGAAGCGTTGTGGAAACAACCGCCTTCATGCCCGGTTATGCTTTTAAGGAAAACGAAAACCCGGCGGGAACATCTTTAGCGGGCATCGCCGGGAGCATCATCACCCTGGTCCTCGCGGGAGGTATCGCCTTTGTGATCCGCGCCGTGCGAAAAAAAACGGCGGCAGCCTAAATGATGGCGAAACTGCGCCGCACAGAGTTATGCGCGGCGGCGGGGATCAGCGCCCTGGAGGAATACGCACAGAAGCCCTCACCGCTTGGCCGCGTCCATCCGGGGGTAAAACTTTTCACCACCGTGGTATATGCAGTGTGCATAACCTCGGTTCCCTCCACAGGGTTTAGCGCTTTGGTTCCGTATGCGCTGTATCCTGCCGTCCTTGCGCCCCTGTCCAATATTCCGGCCCTTTCGCTGCTAAAACGACTTATTCCGGTTTTGCCCTTTGCGTTTATGGGCGGAATCGCCAATGTTTTTTTTATGAAAGAACCGGGTTTTGTCTTTGGCAATTTAATCATAAGCGCGGGTCTCATTTCCTTTATCGTGATTATGCTTAAAGCGGTTTTCGCTGTTTTTTCGGTGTTAATCCTTATCGGCTCGACACCTTTTCATGTTATATGCGCGGAACTCCGGCGCCTCCATGTTCCGGCGGTATTTTGCGTCCAACTTACCCTCCTGTACCGCTATATCGCCGTGCTTCTTAAAGAAGCCTCATGCCTTTATACGGCCTATATGCTCCGCTCCGCGGAAAAGGCGATCCGGCTTAAAGACATGGGAAGTTTTCTGGGCCATCTGGCAATCCGCAGCATAGACAAGGCAGGAAGGGTGTATGATGCCATGAAGTGCCGGGGAGTACAGGGAATTTTCTACGTCCCCCGGCGAAGATTGAAAGCCCCGGATTATTTTTATTGCGTTTCCGTTTCCGGGTTATGCGTCTTGTTCCGGTTTTTCAATATTCCCCTGTTTCTTGGGAACCTGCTTCATGCTTGAAGTAAAAAATATTTTTGTGCGCTATGACTCAGGCGGCTCCGCGCCGGCCCTGCAGGACGTTTCCTTTTCGCTGGCAAAAGGTGAGCGCATGGCTCTTGTAGGGAATAACGGCGCGGGGAAGTCAACCCTGTTTTTGACCCTGGTTGGAATACTCATTCCCGAACAGGGAAGCGTTATTTTTGACGGACTTGAACTACGAAACGGAACCGCATCCGATATAATCAACACATTCCGCCGCCGGATAGGGCTTGTAATGCAAAACCCTGACGATCAACTGTTTATGCCAACAGTTTACGATGACATAGCCTTTGGACTTCGCAGCCAGAACATGGCTGAGGAAGAAATCGAAAAAAGGGCGGACACAATAATGAAGGCGCTGGGAATAGAGGCCCTTAAAGACCGCCTGACGCACCGCTTGTCGGGCGGGGAAAAACGGCTCGCCGTCCTGGCCGGAGTTCTTGTCATGGAACCTGATTTGCTGCTTCTTGATGAACCTGCGACTTTTCTCGACCTTCCGGGACGAAAGCGCCTTATTGAAATACTCAAATGTCTTTCCCAATCCATGATCATCGCTACTCACGACCTTGATATGGCAGATCGTTTTTGCAGCCACACCCTGCGGCTTGATCAGGGCTGTATCGGCTGACTGCTGTTCCGCGCCATTTGGTCCAAACGACACAAAGGCGTCAACCGTCCTGCCGTATCATATCAACAACAAATGAAGCTGATCCAAAACACCAGTTGTTGAAACACCTCATTCAATTATAATATTTTCCAGGTACCCAAATATGAAATCCGATGCTTCACTAAATATTTCATTGGATGCATCAACCAAAAAGGCAATGTTTATACCGCGATTTATCCTGTTGAAAAAAATCCGATAGTTTATAATAATGTAGTCCTTCCTCCAGGATATCATTAAACGCAAGCGGTATTTCAATGCCGGAATTGCTTTTGCTTTTATATTCAGCCCGTGTAGCAATACAATACCCCCGCGCTCCTCCCATGTTTTGATATTTTTCCATATCTTCAAAAATCATTATATCATATTCATGGCTGCCTATTATCCGTTTTGTTTGTTCTACAATGGGAAATGTATTACGTTTTTCTTTCAGAAAATCATCATACGATTGATTGTTTACATTAAACTCTATCATTATGGTAATGCCAATACTGTTATTGTTTTTTGATATTAATGGATCGGGAACAATAACACAAAGACTTCTACCGCTATTTAAACCTGCCGTTTGGACATTCCATGTTGACACAAGAGGAAGCAGGCTTCCGAGTATTCTGCTCCTTAAATAATAGTTGTTGTTGCTTTGCATTATTTCCCAGACCTCTTGATAGGTATATGTATTGCGGACATCGGCATCTTTAAACACCTTCGCCGGCGATGCATGCAATCCATTTGATCTTGGGGATAACATTCTGTTTTTTGCCGCCAGTTCAAAAATTTCCATGCTCGTATTCGGCATTAGTACCATTATACAGGCATAAGCATAATCACTCAGAAAATCAGCGGGATACGCATTTAAATTATCACCATAGATGCTAAAAACCAGTTTATGCTGGTAATAACCCTCCAGCATTTTTGCCGCGCCAATCAACAACCTCGCCCTAAAGGGACGAGGTATGTTGTTCTCATAAAGCATTAGACTCAGGGTACATACCCTTTATAACGCCCTAAAGGGCGGGCTATGTACCCTTCGCTACGAATCAAAAAATTACCATACAGCCAATATGTCCGAAATTCATTTGAAAAATCAGTTTGCATTTTTTCAAGCGTACTTGTAATTTCTTCATAATAATCTATTTCGTCCAGATTATATAAATATGTCATAAGTATAACGCTTAACAGGTTTAGCTCATAATCATTCCCGGCATTATTTTGTGCAATATCTCTATGGAATTCTTTCAAAAAGGCAATCAAAATTGCTTTGTCAACGGGATAATTCCATTCAGGTGTATAGTGATTCACAAACTGGTCAATATCCAACAGCGCAGCCATATTTGCGTTGAACGCCTCATTGTTTGGCAATTTGTTTTTATCTATCTTTACACCTTTAACATTACGGGCCGATAATTCCTCCACCGTCTCCGTTCCATCACATATTACCGATAAACTTTATAGCCTAAAACACATATTTGTTATGTGTGTCAATGCCATATTGTACTTATTATTTCTTATTCAAATTTTATAACCATGTTTTTATTTTCTATATCAATATTTACCTCATTTTCATTTATTAAAAACAAATTTTTGCTCAACCCTTTTTTATATTTTGATAATGTTTTTTCTCCAATGATTAATGTTAATTTGTATTCTGTTTGTCCTGTTTGTCCTGTAAAAATTTTAAAATAAGCTATCTCTTCATCTGCCCGTTCAAATATAACTCCGTC
>JAISBS010000056.1 GCA_031266075.1 Treponema sp. | reverse complement strand
GGGACCGAAGCGAAGATTAAGGAAGCGGGGAAGTATCGCATTGAAGGGAAGGAATACGTCGTGCAGGACGGCGATGTGATGTTTTTTAAATTCAACGTTTGAAGGGAGTATATTTATGGTAAAGTCTTCGGCCCTGCAGAAATATTCGCTCTTCGGCGGCCTTCTGGAGGAGCAGATCGACCAGATTCTACCCCTGATGGAACAGGAAAACTACGAAGCCGGGGAGAACATCATTACCGAAGGCGAAACCAACGACAAAATCCGCTTTATTCTGACCGGCCGGGTCGCGGTGGTAAAAAATCATGTCACCCTCTTTGAATTCAAAGAAGGCGACGCCTTTGGCGAGATGGAGGTGCTTGACGTGATGCCTTCCGCTGCGACTAACGTGGCGCTGGAGCCCACCCGGGTCATGTCCATTTCCAACCGCGCCTTTCGGAGCATTTACAAAATTGACATCAAGGCTTTTTCCCTTATGCTGATGAATCTTGCCCGCGACCTTTCCCGGCGGCTCCGGGTGATGAACGACATGGTGGTTACTGGCAAGGAACCGCCCCCGGAGTCATCGTAGCCGGCGCCAGGCGCCTTTGTTTTTCACGATCTCGCTTTACCGGAAAGAGGACATCGGGAACGGCAGCGTCGAGTCTATGCTTGATTTGCCCATAAGCGCCATAAAGAGCCGGTCCAGCCCCATGGCCACGCCGGAACATCGGGGAAAACCTTGAGCTTTTCCTTCATGGGAAGGGCTGCCGGCCTTTGGGAGAAAGTTTTTCCAGTAATCGTCATCGATTTTATGGGGAACCAGGGCCGTCCGGTTTTTTTCCTGCCCCTCCCGGTCAAAGTAGCGGCGAATCTCATCGGGATCGGTTTCTTCGGAATAACAGTTTGCCAGCTCAACCCCCCGGGCATAGAGTTCCCAGCGTTCCACGGTCCTGCCGTCTCCGCTTTTTTTTGCCAAACAGGGGACAAAGGCGGGATAATCCGTCAGCGCCACAACCCGGTCTCTGGGCAGCGACGGCTCCACGGTATGGATGAAAATCAGATCATAGAGCGCCGGGACAGCCATGTTCGGAGGAGGATTCAGCCCCAGTTTGTGAGCTTCAGCGGTCAGGGTCCCCTGATCGGCGGCTTTGAAAAGGTCGAAGCCGGCGTAGCGGGCAAAGGCCTCTTCCATGGTGAGCCGCAGAAAGGGCAGGTGGAGCCCTGGGCTTTGCCCTGAGCGAAGCTCTGTCCCCCCGTTTTGGGGATAGATCTCACCTTGGGGACAGAGCTCAAGCAGCCGTAGAAAAAGCTTCTCCGTAAGGGCGAGGCTGTCCTGGTAATCCGCTTCCATGGTGTAATATTCCAGCATGGTGAATTCCGGACTGTGGAGATGTCCCGTGGATTCTCCGTTGCGGAAACACTTGCAGATCTGGTAGACGCTGGTGCGATGCTGGGCGATGAGCTTTTTCATCCAGATTTCCGGGGAGGGAACGAGCCAGTAGGGCGTGGCAGACCGGGTTTTGCTGCCCGGCGGCGCCACATAGGCGGTTTCAAAGACCTCCAGACAGGTTTCGGGTATTAGATTCGGGGCGAGAAGGGGGGTGTCCAGTTCCAAATAGTTCTGTTGATCGAAAAAAGAACGGATTTCCCGGAAAATCCGGGCGCGCTCGTACAATAATTCAAAATCCATAGCTCAACACCGCCTCTTTCCACTTCCGCCCCCGGTCAAATTCGTTGAGAAACATCTCGAAGCTGGCGCAGCCCGGGGACAAAACCACCACATCCCCTTCCGATGCCGCCAAAAGGGCGGATTGCAGCGCCCCCTCCACCGAGTCCCAGGGTCCACGGTAGGGTATGCCATCCCTGTCCAGAAGGAAACGCAGTTTATCGCTTCCGGTTCCCGCCAGCAAGACGATTGCTTTCGCCCTGGATGCCGCCGCGGCCAGGCAGCTAAAATCCAAGTTTTTGTCTGTGCCCCCGGTTACCAGCACCACGGGCCGGTCGAAGGATTCCACCGCCGCCGCAGCCGCTTCGGGAATGGTGGCGGCGGTGTCGTTGTAGAAGCGGATACCCCGCTTTTCGTGGAAAAATTCCAGCCGGTGTTCTATGCCGGGGAACTCCCCCAGGCTCTCCCTGATAAATTCCGCCGGCAGACCCAGATCCATGAGGGACAGAGCTGCGGCGAGGAGGTTTTTTTTCTGATGATAACCGGGAACCAGTAATTTTGCCGGCGCCAGCTCCACCGTCCGGCCCCCCGCCAAACGCGCCAAGCCCGGCCCGTCGCATCCGTCAACCCAGCCGCCAGCGACTCCGTCGGGAAGAGGCGTTTCGGCGTAGGTCAGGCCCCGGCCCGGGGTCTCGGCCAGGAAGCTTTGTCCCCAGGAATCGTCCGCCGCCACCGTAAGGTCCCCCCTGTCCTGGCCCTGATAAATGATCCGCTTGTCCGCCACATAGGCGTCCATGGTTCCGTAGCGGTCCAGATGGTCCGGCATGATCGCCGTGATCACCGCGACTCGGGGCTTCAAAAGAGGGCTTTGGACCCTGGATCCGCCGCCCAGATCGCCGAGCTGCCAACTGGACAGTTCCAG
>JAISBS010000049.1 GCA_031266075.1 Treponema sp. | reverse complement strand
TCAGAACCCCATTCTGGAGCGGATACAGGTTCTCTTCGTAATACCGCGAAGGCAAAATCATATTTTTTCCTTAAGTCGCGGGGAAAAAGCCGCCGGGCCAGTTCGGGGGTGTAGAGTTCTTTGAAGGCTTCCACACCCCAAAAGGCGATAAGCCGGTGCCAGGGGACTCGTTCCAGAAAACGGACAAACAGAAAATTCCGGTCAAAAGGGCCGGCTTTATCTTTTTTACCCTCCGCCACCGCCAGCATATCTTCGGGGCTTACCCTGTAATCCCAGTTGAGGGAGGCCATCATTTTAAGTTTTTCTTCACGGGTCAGGGGCATGGCTATGTCCGTTCCCCCAAACCCCGCTCTTTGACCAAAGCTTCGAGGTACTGCCCCAGGCTCATATCCCAGGACGGAATAGCTATCCCCAGGGCGGCCTTGATTTTCGTCTTGTCCAGTACCGAATAAGCGGGCCGCGTAACCCTGGCGGGGAACTCGGCGCTGGTACAGGGTTTTACGGCGCAATCTTTTGTTACGAGGCCCAGCCCACGGCCCGTATCGTAAATCTGCCGCGCAAAATCGTACCAAGTGATATTGCCTTCGTTGGTGTAATGATAAATCCCATAAGCCAAGGGCCGGTTTTGCAAATCCGCCCTGATAATTTCAACCGTTAGCCCGGCCAAATCAAAAGCCCAAGTGGGGCTGCCCCGCTGGTCGTTGACCACTTTTATTTCATCCCGCTCATTCATAAGACGGAGCATGGTAGCGACAAAATTGTTGCCGTATAAACCGTACAGCCAGGCGGTTCGTATGATGTAGGACTGGGGGTTGTTTTTCACAACCGCGTTTTCGCCGTCCCGTTTGGTAAGGCCGTACACCCCGACAGGCCCGGTGGCATCGTCTTCCCGGTAGGGCCGGGGCTCCCCGCCGGAAGCGGCTTCCCGGACGCCCCGGCCGTCAAACACATAATCGGTGGAAAAATGGACCAGCCGGGCGCCGATGTTCCGGGCGGCCAGGGCAATATTGGCGGCACCGTCAACATTGAGGCGGCGGCAGAATTCAACATCGTCCTCCGCTTTGTCCACCGCTGTATAGGCGGCGCAGTTGACAATCCAGCCGATGGGCCTGCCCGCCGCGGCCTCCTGCCCCGCAAAGGAAGCAAGGGCCGCCGGGCTGGTAATATCAATCTCCCGGTCGGTGCCGGTGAAGGAAAGACTCTCTTTTTCAAAAAGCCGGGAAAGCTCGGTTCCCAGCATACCCTTACAACCTATGAGCCAGACCCTTTTTCCTTCGGGAAAATTATCCGGGTTTTGCTTCACCAAATCCGTGGCGGGGGGATATTCTATCATACCTTCATTCGTTACCGGGGGCGCCGAAATACTTCCAGGCAGGAAGAACCCGGATATTCTTTCCTTTTTGGTTGATAAGATCCTCCGTGTCCCGGGTCAGCACAAGACCTTCATTGACGCCAAAAAATTCCAGCGCCTCAAGAAGGCCCCGAATCTCCCGATCCTCGTTGTCCCGGCTCAGTTCCCGGCAGACCTGAATACAGGCGGGGAGCTTCCCGTGAGAGTTGACGATAAAATCACATTCGCCGCCGCCCTTGCCGGAAAAATAATAGATGTCTGCGGTCCGCATCCGCAAACTGTTAAACACAAAGTTTTCCAGCAGGGCTCCCAGGTTCCCGCTAAAGGCCGCAGAGCCGGTTCGTATCATACCCGGATCCGCGATATACAGTTTTTTCGGCGCCGATTCCGAAGTCTTTACGGACCAGGAAAAACAGGGAACCAGGCTGATTAACCAGGCCGCCTCAAAATCCGAAAAATACTCCAGCACGGTGGTGGGCGATTTAACCCCCGCCACGGTTCTCAACCTGCTGGGCGATACCTGTTGGGCTGGATTGGACAGCATATACACAAAAAGCCGCGTCAACGATGAAACGTTCCGTATCCGGTAACGGACCGCAATGTCCCGGTACAAAATATCCGACTGAAGCTGGGCGATAATATCCTGATTGCCGGTTTTAAGGTATTCAGGAAAGCCTCCCTGTTCAAGGTAAACGTCCAGGGATTCGGGCCCCGGCGACATTCCGGCAAAATCGCAGTATTCCCGGTAGGAAAAAGGAAACAATTCCTTTGATATATGCCGGCCTGTAAGCCGGGATCCCAGTTCCCAGCTGAGCAGGGAAGCATTGGAGCCGGTCAGAATGACCTGAAAACTCTCGTCCAGCTTCTGGCGGACGTACAGTTCCCAGCGATCCGCCGTCTGCACTTCGTCAAAAAAAAGCAGCTCCGCGCCGGATTCGCTGATGGAGGCATCCAGCAGCCCGTAATCGGCGTTTGCAAACCCGGTCAGCCGCATATCGTCAAAGTTTAAATAGAAGAAGGGCCGGCCCCGCCTTTTGACATACTGATGAAGCAGGGTGCTTTTTCCGCAACGCCTGATCCCGCTGACAATCAAGGCATGGCTTTGTATGTCCGGCAGCCCGGCAAGCAGTTCCCGCTCATGGCCTGAGTCCCGGCCATTCAGTTCCTCTTTTTGGGTTTTGGCGATCTCCCGTATTTCCGACAGCTTCATAAGCTGATTATAGACCGGTTTTTACACCATTTCAATACTACTGGAATGGTCATTCCATTACTAATGGAATGGTATGAAAAATCGCTTCGCGGAAATCCCCTGCCTTTGAATCAGGCCGGCTCGAAGGCGGCGGTTTCCCAGGGGGGCAGATTTTTGTCTTTTTCGGAGAGGATATACGCCATCCCCAGATCGGGCCAGGCTATATTGAGGGCCGGATCGTTCCAGATAATCCCCCCTTCATCCTCGGGATGGTAAAACTCGGTACATTTATAGGCAAAAACCGCGGTTTCGCTTAACACCAAAAAACCGTGGGCGAAACCGGGGGGAATGTAAAACTGGTTCTGTTGTTCGCCGCTTAAAACCACCCCGTGCCATGTACCCCGGCTGGGGGAACCGGGCCGTATGTCCACGGCAACGTCAAAGACCTCGCCTTCAATGGCCCGAACCAGTTTGCCCTGGAGATAAGTTTTCTGGAAATGAAGGCCCCGGAGTACTCCCCGGACCGACCGGGACTGGTTATCCTGCACAAAGGCTATGGAGAGGCCTGCGGCGGCAAAATCCCGCTCCGACCAGCACTCAAAAAAATAGCCCCTGCTGTCGCCGAACACTTTCGGCGTTATTTCATAGAGCCCGGCGATGGGGCAGGGTTTAAACTCAAAGGGCACTACTAGTCTCCGCAATATACCGCAAATAGGCCCCGTATTCGGTTTTATAGGATGCGGCCAGTTCCAGCAGGGCGGTTCTGGACAGCCAGCCGTTAGCGTAGGCGATTTCCTCGATGCAGGATACATACATACCCTGCCGCTTCTGGATGGTTTCGATAAAGTTCGACGCTTCCAAAAGGCCATCACAGGTGCCCGTGTCCAGCCAGGCCATGCCCCGGCCCAGCACCTCGACGGAAAGGCGGCCCTGTTCAAGATAGGCGTTGTTCACCGCGGTGATCTCAATTTCCCCCCGGGCCGAAGGCTTGATGTTTTTCGCAATCTCAACCACATTCCGGTCATAAAAATACAGGCCCGGCACCGCGTAATGGGATTTTGGGCTGAGAGGCTTTTCTTCTATAGAAACCGCCTTGCACGTCTCGTCAAATTCAACCACCCCGTAAGCGCCGGGGTCTTTCACAAAATAACCGAAAATCGCCCCGCCGCCCTGCCCTTCAACCTTTTGGGCCGCGTTCCGCAGGGTCTGGCTGAAACCCCGGCCATAAAAGACGTTATCCCCCAGCACCAGGGCCGAAGCGTCCCCGCCGATAAAGGACTCCCCCAGAATAAAGGCGTCCGCCAGACCGCGGGGGCTCTCCTGTACCTGATACTCGAAACGCATCCCCAGCCAGTCGCCGGAACCGAAAAGCTCCCGGAACAGGGGAAGATCCCGGGGGGTGGAAATGATCAGCGCCTCCCGGACACCCGCCAGCATCAGCACCGACAAGGGGTAATAGATCATGGGCTTGTCGTAGAGGGGCAGTATTTGTTTGCTTACCGCTTTGGTTATGGGGTAGAGCCGGGTTCCGGCGCCCCCCGCAAGAATAAGACCTTTCATGGCGGCGCGGCCTCCTCCCGTTTTGACGTAGACCGGAACGCCAGGGTCATAAGGCCCGCAAAGGCCGAGGCTCCGGCAGCGGAACCAAGGGTGTCGGCGATCCAGTCCCAGATACTGCAATCCCGGCCAGGGACAAAAAACTGGTGAACTTCGTCGATGATTCCGTAGACGGAACCAATGACGGCGGCGATCAGCGCAAAAAGGCGGCCCCGGCTTTTCCATTTTTCCGGGGAGAACCAAAGGCACACCACGCCGGTAAAAACGGCAAAGGCCGCAAAGTGCAGCACTTTGTCAAAGCCCGGAATACCTCCGGGCCGGGGCAGGATGTTTTGGGAGGAGAGGAACCAGATAAGGGCCGCAACAAGGACGGCGGGAAGCCATTGCAAGAGGCGTAAACGTTTTTTCACATGGTTTGGGTTCGTATATGTTTCGCGCTATGATTTACCGGTCCGGAGAACCAAGACGGGGCATATTGGCAAAATGCGGCGGCCCACCGGGGTTTTCCGGTAAATTGTCCACCCTGCGCCCTGAAAAACGCATATCCCCCGGTTTCCCCGGTATAAAAATCTGGCCGCCGCCGAAACAGGCTTGCCGGATTCGCCGCCCTGAGACGCCCTGTTGTGCATCCTGGCCGCTGTCTTGCGGGCATATCCGGGAGGTCAAAACCGTTGTTCCACACCGCCCCGCGCTCTATCCTATGGAAAAACATATCATGTTTATCAAAAGATTACAATGATCTTTTGCAAAGTTGTTCATTTTTTGAACAAACTTTTCATAAAGCCGCCTTGCGCTGCCCCCTCCATACGGGGTACTGTACCCGTATGAACGTTGTCGAAGCCCTTATTCTGGGGGTGATTCAGGGCATCACCGAATTTTTACCCGTCAGCAGCTCCGGCCATCTGGTGCTTTTCCAGCATATTTTTGAAAAAATCCGGGGCGTCAAATTTGCCGGGCCGCCCCTGCTTTTTGATACCATGGTTCACGCCGGAACCCTTGTTGCGGTTTTTATTGTCTTGCGGAAGGATATTTTGGCCCTCCTCAGACGGCCCATCCAGCCCCTGACAGCTTATCTGGTCATCGGAACCCTGCCGGCGGTGGTTCTTGCCCTGGCTTTCGGGGATGTCATCGAAAAGACCTTTGATTCGGGGAATTTTTTGGGCTTTGCGTTCCTGATAACCTCGGCGCTGCTTCTGACGGCGGAACTGCTCTCCCGGCGGCCAGTCCGCCCGGACAGCGCCGGCCAGTCAACGGGAAAGGAAAACATGAACTGGCTGGACGCCCTCATTATCGGCCTTTTGCAGGGCGTGGCTATTATCCCCGGCGTTTCCCGTTCCGGCGCCACCTTGTCGGGGGCCCTTTCCCGGAAACTAAGCCGGGATTTTGCCGCCCGGTTTTCCTTTTTGCTCTCCATTCCGGCGATTCTGGGGGCCCTGATTCTCCAGATATGGAAATTGATCAAGATCGCCGGGCCGGAGTCCGCGGCGGCGGAGGGCGGAGGGGCCGGAATTGGCCTGGTTCCGGTTCTGGCGGGAACCATTGCCGCCGCGGTGGTGGGCTTTTTCTCCATTCGCTTCATGCTGAAAATCATCCGGGAACGCACCCTTACCGGGTTTGCCATATACACCGCGATTCTGGGGGCCCTGGTACTGGCGGATCAATTCGTAAGCCGCCTGTTTTTTTAGGCCGCGGTTTGTTTTTCGGAGGGCGGGCGGCGGTTTTTACGGATTTTTGGGGTCTTTTCATAATTTTGGCGGAATTCACCGTTTTTTCTTGACCTTCCCCGCCCGAATTCGGTATTTTCAATATATATGAAAAGTGTCAGATAAAGGACTCCCCGACAGATAGGCTGGGGGGTCTTTTCGGCGCTTAAAAAAAATCCAGGAAGTGCTCATGTCGAAAAACCATGCTCATGGTGGAGCAAAAGACGAAGCGGCGCCGGAAACCGAAAATCCCGGCGGCGGTGTTCCAAACGGGCAGGATACCCCCGGCGGGACGGCGGAGCCGCCGGAAACGGAGGCCCAGGGCCCGTCATGGGCGGAAACCGGCGCGGGAAAAAACAAGCCCGCCCCGGAGGATAATCCGGCGGGGGAAGGGCCCGCGGAAGCGGCGGAGCCCGGTGAAGCGCCCTGCCCGGAAGAAATCATCGCGGATCTGGAAGCCCGGCTGGCGGACGCGAAGGATCAGTTTCTTCGCAAGGCGGCGGATTTTGAGAATTTTCGCAAGCGGATGATCCGGGAAAAACAGGACGCCATTGATTTCGCCAACCAGTCCCTGCTGCTGGATTTGATCCCCATCATCGACGATTTTGAACGGGCCATCCAGTCCGCCGGAAGCTCACAGGATTTCAACAGTCTCTACGAGGGGATCGGGATGATAGAAAAACGCCTGATTTCCCAGTTGGAAACCAAATGGGGGCTCAAGCGCTTTGATTCGGCGGGAGAACCCTTCGATCCCAACCGGCACGAGGCCCTGATGATGGAAAAGTCCGCGGAAATAACCGAGCCGGTCGTTAAGGAAGATCTGCTCAAGGGGTATATGCTGAAAGACCGGGTCATCCGAAGCGCTAAAGTAAAGGTGTGTATGCCCGAAACCGGGGGCCCGGCGGAAACAGCGGATGCCGGCGGCTGATGTTCCGGGGCGGGCCGGAACGTGGTTCCGGCGGAGGGGTCAATTCCCTCTTTATCCGTTATTGAGTATATTTAACATATAAACGACGGAACCAAAGCGTGATTTTGGAGCCGCCGTTAAAAATACAAATTGTTGAAAGGAGTTTATATAAAATGGGTAAAATAATTGGAATCGACCTGGGAACCACGAATTCCTGCGTAGCCGTCCTTGAGGGCGGCGAGCCGGTGGTGATCCAAAATTCCGAGGGCGGCCGCACAACCCCCTCGATTGTAGGCTTTACCAGCAAGGGCGAGCGGGTCGTCGGCCAGCCCGCCAAAAACCAGATGATCACCAACCCGGAAAACACCATCTATTCAAT
>JAISBS010000025.1 GCA_031266075.1 Treponema sp. | reverse complement strand
ACCAAGTACAACGTGGAGGAGATTCTGGACTTTACGGCCTGGGTCTACGGCAGGTTCAACGTTTCCACCCACACTATCGAGGCGGCCCGGGGGAATACCCGGGAAGAGGGGGTCAAGGTTCTGACGGAGCGCTCCCTGCGGGCGATTCAGGACCAGATCGCCCCCTATTACCTGCTCTACGCCAAGCGTATCGGGGAGGGGATGAACTTTCTGGGCCGGGGGCTGACCAAATTCTTCTATGTGGGGCTGATGCGGGCCATGTACAACATCCGGGCGGCGAATCTGGAAAAGCCTACTCCCTGGAACATGGACTGCACCGCCGGGGAAACCACCCTGGTGCTGGATTACGACGGCCGGTTCCGGTCCTGCGAGCTGCGGCCGCCTATCGGCAACGTGAAGGACTACGGCTGCGACGTGGGGGCTATTATGAAGAGCGAAGCCATGAAAAAGGAAATTGAGGCCGTGGGCCACGGGTACAAGGCGAACTGCTGGTGCACCCACGGCTGCTGGATCATGAGTTCCATCACCTTTAACCCGGGAAAGATGATCTCCCTGATGATCAAGAGCAACCGGGAAACCAAGAGGCTGAACCGGCCGATCGCCGTTAACGAGCAGGTCCTGGCGGGGCTGGAAGATAAATATTCGCTGGACCGGGGCAGGCTCCGGGAACTGGGGATCGCGTAGGACGCGCGGGGCCGGGCCGCCATTCTGGGGGTCCTAAAATTTTTCGGGCCCTCCGCGGTTCCGGCCTCCCGGCGCTTCCTGTCTAAAGAACGGAGTTATAAATATGAGGATACTTTTAGCGGGCCGGGGCTCCCAGGGGGATGTGTATCCCTATTTGAGCCTGGCCGCGGAACTTGAAAAGCGGGGCCACGCGGTGACGGTGAGCCTGCCGCGGATCTTCGAGAAGGAGGCGGAGGACGCGGGGCTGACCTACGTGCTCCAGGCCTTTGACGATATCGCCGGCATGGTGGAGGGGGTCCCGGACACGGGGAACCTTTTGGAATGGACCCGGCGGGTTATTATAAACCAGTTTGACGAGTTTATCCCCCTTATGGAGCGGCACGACGTCCTGGTGGCGGCCAACACGGAATTCGCGGCCCCCAGCATCGCCGAATACTGCGGGAAGCCCCTGGTCCGCACCGCCTTTGGGCCCTTTATTCCGGGGCGGCGGATACCTCCCCCGGTGCTTCCCTTTTCCAAGCCGAATCCCCTTATCCGGCCCGCCCTGCTCTGGGCCGCCCTGAACGCGGGGCTTAATATGATGGTGAAAAAGACCCTGAACGCCCAGCGCCGGGCCCTGGGTATGGAGCCGATTAGGGACCAGGGGGAACACGCCCCGGCCAACGCGGACAATTTCCTCCTCTACAGCCGGTATCTGGGGGAAATAGACCCGGACTGGAAGTACCGCTGGGGCATCGGCGGGTACTGCTTTAACGACAACTTCCCCTACGACGGGAAGCTGCACCGGCGGTTCCTGGAATTTGTGAAAAAAGACCGGCGGCCTACGATCTTTTTTACCCTGGGAAGCTGCAATACCAAAAAACGGGACCTCTTTGCCCGGCGGCTCTTTGAAATATGCTGCGAAGAGGACTACAAACTGGTGGTGGGCTGCGGCTGGTGGAAGGTGGGGGCCCATCTGCAGAACCGGGAAAACCTGTTCCTCCTGGACGGGGCCGTCCCCCATGTCCTGGTCTTCCCCCACGTGGACGCGGTCATCCACCACGGCGGCAGCGGGACCACCCACAGCGCCGGCCGGGCGGGGAAGCCCCAGTTGGTCCTGCCCCTAATCATCGACCAGTTCTACTGGGCCCACCGGGTCCGCGAGCTGGGCGTTGGGCCGGGGGGCCTTAACATCGGGCGGGTTTCCAAAAAGGAACTGGAAAAAAAGGTCCGGGATCTTGTCGGCAGCCGGGCTTACCGGGAAAAGGCGGAGGCCCTGGGGGCCCTTATCCGCAGCGAAAACGGCGTCCTGGCCGCCTGCGAGCGGATTGAGGCCTCCTGTCCCCCCCGGGAAACGGCGGAAGCCGCGGCCGACGCGTAGGCGGGGCGGGCCTGCCCGTATTTCGACATCATTTAAACTGGGGATTCAATGTTTGGGCGCATCCCCGCGCTTGCAGCGCGGGGACCGGGCTATCCGCTTGTATCTTTTGCCTGGCAAACCAGGCAAAAGGATACCGCTTCTATCCCTTGCGCGAACCCAAAACCCATTAGGGTTTTGGGTTTTGCGGAGTTTGCGCTGCGCGCAAACTCCGGAAGCCGAAACGCTCAAGCGTTTCGGTTCAGCATCCCTGCCGGCCCGCGGCTTCCGCCTTGGGCTGTTTGAAGCATCTGTTTTAAAACTCGAAGTGCGGTCGGTAATGTTACATTGCCGATTGCGGCGTTCCATCTCTTGTTCCTGCCATCAAAAGCCGGTATAGTTGAATTTAGGTTTTTTGCAGGGGATGAATGATGGATAGGTGGATCAAGCGTATATCGGGTATAATTCCCCATACCAACAAAAACATTGATATTGAACTTGACGGCAAGAATCTTATCGTTACCGGAATGAACGGTACGGGAAAGACATCATTAGTAAGAACGATCTTTGAAAAACTTAATGCGGTAGTTGTACAGAAAGATCACTCCAGTCTGTCCGAAACAGAAGAGCAATTATTGTATTGGGAGAATAACCTACACAGTTCACAAAAAGGTACACCCCAATATGATGACGTGATAAGGCAGGTCAATTACTATCAAAACAAAATGGATGCCGCAGAAAAGGGACTGCAACTCGTTATACCCGACAGCATACAATTCTCATCCCTCTACGATGACAGGAAAGCCGTTATATGTTTTTTTGAGGAAAGGCATTTCTCCGAGATCGCCCCGGCGGCAACGGCAAAAGGTCTTTCTGAAGCAGAGGAAGACGCACGAAAACAAACCACGGCGCAAAAATTCGGCAATAATCTTGAACAACACCTGGTCAATTTGGCAAACCGCCGCCAGTGGGCCAAGGCAAATGATAATGATATGGAAAAAACAAAGGAAATAGACGATTGGTTTATACATTTTGAACAACAGCTTAAAAGATTGTTCGAAGATGAATCGGCGCGTTTGAAAATAGATTCCAATACGCTTAAATATTCAATTATACAAGAGTCAAAGCCTCCCTACACGTTTCAGCAGCTTTCCGCCGGTTATAGGGCGATCTTTGACATTTATGCCGAATTGCTTATGCGGACAGAATATTTTAAGATAACGCCCAAAGATTTAACCGGCGTCATTCTTATTGACGAGATCGACTCCCATCTTCATCTTTCCCTACAGCGGCTTATTTTGCCCTTTTTTATCGAATCCTTCCCAAAAATTCAGTTTATTGTAACAACCCATTCTCCCTTTGTTTTAATGTCTACGCCGGACACTATGGTATTCGACCTGGCGCAGAATGAACCAATTACCGATGACCTGTCCCGCTATACCTATTCGGCGGTTATGAAAGGTCTATGGAATATAAAACCGATCTCCGCCAGCCTCGAAAAGGACATCCGGGAAATCGCCGAAATTGTAAATGACCAAAATAAGGATTTCGCCCGTCTTGAGGCGCTTATAGAAAAAATAAAAAACCATGAGGCCGCCCTGGATCCGGAGTCCAAAGCCTTCTTTTTAAGAGGGCTGGAAGCATTGGAGGAGCGCGGGAACAATGTTTAATGCCACGCGCCCGCAGCCGGGACCGGATTGCTCAAAAGATTACCGCTCCAAAGAAGTTATTGACGCGCTGCGGGAAATCTTTTACGGAAAATGTTATTTGTGTGAAGACGAAACCCAAAACCCGGAGATCGATCATTTTATTCCGCGGGAAACAGATCCCGCAAAGATCTATGACTGGAATAATCTGTATTATATATGCGGCCGCTGTAACGGCGTAAAAAGAACCGCAACTGATATACTGGACTGTTGTAACGCCGTAGATGTTGTTTCAAGGGCAATTAAATGCATCGTCCCCAGCATACCCGATGGTGATATCATCGTAGACGCGCAGGATGATCGCGAAACTACCAAGAATACCGCCGATCTGTTGAACAGATGTTACAATGAAAAAAATACCGGAAACCGCGGCATCACCAGGGAATTGTTGCACGAGAGAATATTCGAGGAATACAGCGGTTTTATCAAATACAGAACTGCCTTAAAAAGCAAAAAATCCCTGCCCCGGCAAAAAGACGATGCAAAACAGCGCCTGCTGAACATGACTCAGGACTCGTACCCTTTTTCTATATTCTGGAAATGGCATATTTGGAGCGACCCGTATCTTTCATCGGTGTTGGATTTTAGAAATTTATAATAGCAGCGAAAAAAGAAAGTCCGCAGATCCCTTTTAATGACCGCCTCGTCAGGCGATCCCCCCAATCGGAGAAGATTGAATGGCGCTGAAGGCCCTAAAGTGCCTTATAAACGGTCGTTTGCCGCCGCCCTGCTGAAAAAAGCCATTCCCTGGAAGGCGGAAGCCGTCAGCTTCCGCCCGCGCAAGGCCGCCCAGGAGTTTGCGCGCAGCGCAAACTCCGCAAGACCAAAACCGCGGACCGGCATGGATGCCGGTTGTAATAGCTTTATAAGTTTTTTGCATAGCAAAAAACTTACAGCTCAAAAACGGCACGGAGGCCGTTTTTGAGCAGCGCAAGGGATAGAAGCGGTATCCTTTTGACCGGTCTACCGGGCAAAAGATACAAGCGGATAGCCCGGTTTTCTTTCTTTGCGCGCAGCGCAAAGAAAGAAAATGCGCCCGTATAGCGGTCTATAACCGCTTCCTGGTCTGTGGTAAAATAAAAGGCATGCCGGTTATTTCGATAGAAAATTTGGAGAAGCGTTTTAACCTGGAGGCGGGTTTTTTCGCCCCCCTGGGCCGGTTCGTCCGCGCGGTCAGGGGGATTAGTTTTGCTATCGGGAAAAACGAGGCTTACGGTCTGGTGGGGGAATCGGGCTGCGGTAAGACTACTACGGCCCGGCTTATGGTGCGGATGTACGAATGGGATAAGGGGTCTATCCGGTACGGGGACGGCGCCGACGTGGCGGCCCTTTCCGGTCCGGCCCTTAAGGCTTACCGGGAAAAGGTGCGGTACATTTTCCAGGACCCCGCCCGCTCGCTGAACCCCCGGATGACGGTGGGGGAGGTGCTGATCTCCGGATACCGCCATGCTTCCCGCTTCCCCGGCGAGGGGGAGGCCCGGAAAGAGGCGGAGCGGATTCTGACGGAGGTGGGGCTTTCCCCGGAGGATCGGGAAAAGCGGCCTTCGGAGTTTTCCGGGGGGCAGCGGCAGCGGATCTCCATTGCCCGGGGGCTTTTGATGCGGCCGGAGCTGCTGATCTGCGACGAGGTGGTGAGCGCCCTGGACGTGTCTATCCAGGGGCAGATTTTGAATCTGCTTTTGGATATCCGGGAGAAACGGGGCCTTTCGTTCCTCTTTATCGCCCACGATTTACGGGTGGCCTGCTATTTCTGCGACCGTATCGGGGTGATGTACCGGGGGGAGCTGATGGAGGAAGGGCCGGCGGAGAATCTCTACCGGGACGCCCTGCATCCCTACACCCGGCTCCTCTTTTCCTCGGTTAGCGGGAGCCGGGATTCCGTCCTGCCGGCGGGAGGGGGGAACGTCGATACGGACGGCCCCCGGTGCCCCTTCGCCCCCCGCTGCGTCCTGGCGGAGGAACGGTGTTTCGCCGAACACCCGGAGCTGCGGGACCTGGGGCAGGGCCGCCGGGTCCGGTGTTTCCGGGCGGCGGAATAATCC
>JAISBS010000006.1 GCA_031266075.1 Treponema sp. | reverse complement strand
ACGGATACGGAACTGGGCTTTTCCCTGCTTGAGGAAAAAGGCTGTGATGAAATATGGATCATCGGCGGCGGCGGCGGCCGGGCGGATCATCTGTTCGCCATCCGTTCCCTTTTTGAGCGAGAAACATGCCCGGCCCGGTGGATTACCGCCGGAGAGGATGTTTATTGCCTCAGCGCGCCGGGGGAACTGGCCCTGGACGCGGGGGCCGGGGGGCTGTTGTCGGTTTTTCCCCTGGGCAGCGGCCCCTGGAGGGCCCGGAGCGCCGGGCTGAAGTGGCCCCTGGACAGCCTCCCCTGGAGCCGGGGCTTTTTTGGCCTGAGCAACGAGACGGAAACCGGGAATTTTTCCATCCGGGCGGAAGCGGGGCGGTTTATGGTTATCGTCCCGGAGATTGGACGTGTTCGATAGCGCGAACCTTCGGTTCGTTGGGCAGTTATTGAAAAACGGCGGGCCGGTTTGAGGCCGCCGGCGATGTGATGAGGTAGTATGTCGGCGATTGTTATTGACGGAAAAGCGGCGGCCCAAAAAATCCGGGCCGGAGTTAAAGTCCGGGCCGCGGCCCTGCGGGAGAAGGGTGTCCTTCCCTGTCTGGCGGTGATTCTGGTGGGGGAGGACCCGGCAAGCCTTTCCTATGTGGGGGCCAAGGAAAAGGCCCTGACGGAGGCGGGGATGGCGAGCCGGGATATTCGGCTCCCCCAATCCACCGGAGAAGGGGAACTCCTCGCCCTCATCGGGCAGTTGAACCGGGATCCGGCGATTCACGGCATCCTGGTTCAGCTTCCATTGCCCGCCCATATCGGGGAAGACACGGTGATTGCCGCCATAGACCCCGCCAAAGACGTGGACGGCTTTCACCCCTTTTCCGTGGGCTCCATGGTGTTGGAGCGGCCCGGTTTCCTCCCCTGCACCCCTCTTGGAGTCCTGACCCTGCTCCGGGAACTTCCCCTCACCCTGGCCGGGGCCCATGCGGTGGTGGTGGGTCGATCCAACATTGTGGGAAAACCGCTGGCGAACCTCCTCTGCCGCCGGGACCTCAACGCCACGGTAACGCTCTGCCACACGGGAACACGGGATTTGGCCGCCCGCTGCCGGGAAGCGGACATCCTCATCGCCGCCGCGGGGAAGCCGGGCCTCATTTCAGGTGGCATGATAAAGGAGGGAGCGGCGGTTATTGACGTGGGGGTAAACCGGGTGGCGGATCCTGCGGCGAAAAAAGGGTTTCGCCTCCGGGGGGACGTGGATTTTGAATCCGCCCTGGAACGGGCCGGCTGGATCACCCCCGTGCCCGGCGGGGTAGGGCCCATGACCATCGCCATGCTCCTTCAAAACGTGCTGCGCGCCGCGGAACAGCAGGAGCAGGGCCATGGTTGACGTGCAAAACAGTGCGGATTACCGGGATGTACCGCTGGCAAAAGTGGGGGTCAAGGGGCTGGAATACCCCATACAGGTACTGGACCGGGTAAAAAAAGTACAGCATACCGCCGCCCGGGTAGACCTGTATGCGGATCTGCCCCGGCATTTCAAAGGAACCCACATGAGCCGCTTCATCGAAATTTTCCACCGCTACCGGGAGGACCTATCCATGCCCCGGTTTCTGGATATGCTCACCGCCATCCGGATCGATCTGGATGCGGAATCCGCCTTCGGCTCCATGATTTTTCCCTACTTTATCGAAAAAAACGCCCCCGTTTCGGGGCTGCCGGGGATGATGTCCTATGAATGTCAGTATCAGGGCTGGGTAAAAAACGGGGGGGACAAGCATTTTACCGTGGCCGTTTCGGTACCCGTTACCACCGTCTGTCCCTGTTCCAAAGCCATCAGCAGCCGGGGGGCCCATAACCAGCGGGGTATGGTTCGGGCGGAAGTGGAACTGGGCCCCTTCTTCTGGATCGAAGATATTATCGCCGCGGTGGAAAAGGCCGCCTCCAGCCCGGTCTATTCCCTCCTCAAACGGGAGGACGAAAAATTCATCACCGAACAGGGGTATGACAACCCCAAGTTTGTTGAAGATCTGGTCAGGGATGTGTATATTGATATTAAAGCCATGAATTTATTTCCCCGCTTCTCGGTGGAGGCGGAGAATTTTGAAAGTATCCACAACCACAGCGCTTTTGCGTTTACCCGGTATGATAAGGAGTGAAAACGTGAACGACATTGAACCCGGTGAACCCTATGGTTCCACAAAAAACCTGGCAAAACAGGGGGTCGCCGCCGTTGGCATGATTGCCGGAGGGGCTTTCCTCTTTATTGTGGAGGCCCTGGCCCGATTCCGGGTGCTGGGGCTGGTGATTGGCGTGGCGGTCGGAATCGTCGGACTTGTGGCCCTTCTTTCCAGGGATCCGGAGGATAAAAAACCGGGGGCCCTTATCACCGCCGCGGGGATCCTGGTTATCCTTTCCAAGACCGGCATCCCCGTTTTGAAGGCCCTGGCGCCCACTCTGTTGAGTATCGGGGCGGTGGGGCTTATCGTTATGGGCCTCTGGAAGGGCATTCAATTTTTCAAAGGGCTCAAAAGCCGGTCCTGACCGGGCTGCGGGCCGCAGGCAGGCGGTTTTTGACCTATTTTTTTGAAACCTACGGATGCCAGATGAACAGCGCCGAATCGGCGGCCCTGAATCTGGTATGCCGGGAACGGGGCTGGATCGCCGCCCCGGACGGGGAAAGCGCGGATCTGGTCCTTCTCAACACCTGCTCGGTCCGGGCCACCGCGGAACAGCGGGCACTGGGGCGGCTTGCCCGGTATGCCGGCCTCAAAAAAAAGCGCCGGGCCCCGGAAAGCCCCCTGACCCTGGTGGTGGCGGGCTGCATGGCCCAGCGTTTGGGGGAGGGCCTTCGGGAAAAAATCCCCGGAGTGGACTATGTGATGGGAACCGCCGCCCGTTCCCTCTTCCCCCTGATACTTGAAGCGGCGGAACAGGGCCTTCCGCCGGAAGAGGGCCGCTTCCGCCTTGGTCTGGAGGGCGGGGCAGGGAGCCTGGCGGAGGCCCCGGTTTTTTCCTTTTCCCCCTTCCATTTGGACGAAGAAAACGGGCCGGGGGGCTTCCGCTCCCTTGTCCCCATCATGCACGGGTGCAACAATTTTTGCTCCTATTGCATCGTGCCCCATGTCCGGGGGCGGGAAGTCTCCCGGCCCCCCGCCGCAATCATCGAAGAACTCCGCCTCCTCGCGGAACGGGGGGTGCGGGAAATCACCCTTTTGGGACAGAACGTCAACACCTACCTTTGGGAAGGGCCGGTTCCGGGCCGGGAAGCGGAGGGCGGGGCTGCCGGGACACTGGATTTTCCGGGCCTCTTGGCACTCATCGCCGGGGAACTGAAAAACAGCCCCATCCGGCGGGTCCGCTTCCTTTCCGCCAATCCCAAGGATTTTTCCCCGGAAACGATTCGGGTGATGGCGGAAAATCCCGTTTTTTGCCGTCACCTCCACCTCTGCGTCCAGCACGGCTCCAACCGGGTGCTGGCGGCCATGAACCGGGGCTACACCCGCGAACAATACCTGTGGCTGGCCGGGGAAATCCGCGCCGCCCTGCCGGGAATCACCCTGTCCACGGACATCCTCGTGGGCTTCCCCGGCGAAACCGAAGCGGACCTTGATTTGACGCTGGATTTGATGGAAGAGGTGAAATTCCTCTATGCCTATATGTACCATTATAACCCCCGGGAGGGAACCGCCGCTTACGACCTGCCGGGCCGGATCGGCGAGGAGGTAAAACGGGAGCGGCTGGGCCGGGTTATCGGGCTCCAGAAGCGGCACACCACGGAACAGTTGAAAAGCCGGATCGGCTCCCGGGAAACGGTACTCATAGAAGGAATTTCCCGGAAAAATGCCGATGAATTAATAACCCGCACGGAACGTGATGAAATGGCGGTCGCTCCCGGCAGCCCTTCCATGATTGGTTCTTTTGCCGAATTGACCCTCTCCGGCCTGCGGGGGAACACGTTTTTTGCGAAGGAGTTGACCTTATGCCCTGGCGTCTGATTGGTTTTATTATCCTCTTTGGAATTTTCCTCGTTTTTATCGGCTTTAATCTGGAAAACCGCTGTGATATCAGCTTTGTCTTCCACGTTTTCCCCCAGGTACCCGTATTTCTCACCGCTTTTTTTTCCTTTGTGGTGGGGATGCTCTGTACGCTGCCCTTTGCCGTTGCGATCCGTAAAAAGCGGAAAAACAAGGCCGAAAAGGGTTCCGGGCCGGAACTTCCGCCCCCAAAACCGGTGAAAAAACGGGGCAAGCGGCAGGAAATTCCTGAGTTAAACCCTGTTTCTCCGGCGGACGCGGCGCCCTATGAGGACTGAGACGGTGGGACGCCGGGCGTTGGGGCTTGCGTTTTTTTGGGTTGTTCTTGCCGGACTGCCGGCGGCAGGGCAGAGTTTGGGGGCCGAAATACAGGGTATTGAAAAAACGCTGGAGGGCCCCGGCCTTTCCATCACGGGGCGGCGGGAGGCCCTGACGCGGCTTGCCTGGCTCCGGGAGCTTTCCGGCGATATGGAAAGTGCCGCCCGGCACTGGGGCGAGGCCGCCGCCGCGGAGCCGGGCAAGCCGGACGACGTGTCCCTGATCCGGGGAGCCTGGTGCCTGGCCGCCATGGGCGAATGGGACCGGGCGGAGGCGGCGGTAAAAACGGTTTTGCTCGCCGGGCGGCCCGGCCCGGCCCTCCTCAAGGCCCGGTATCTGGGGGCCCTGATCGAGGCGCTGGGCTCCGCTCGTTTTTCCGCCCTTGAATCTCTGGCCCTCAGCCCCGGTTTTGACGCCCTCCGGCCCCCGGCGTATTACGCCCTCTGGAAACTGTCCGGCCCCGCCGGCGCTTCGTGGAAGGCCCGGCTTCTGGCCGAATTCCCCCGGAGCCCCGAGGCCCGGATCGCCGCTTCGGACGGCTCCGGCGGGATCAGCGCCGCGCCCGCCCCCATCTGGCTGCTGTTTCCCGGACGGGAAGCCGTCGTTCTGAGCGCCCAGCCAGGCCCGGCGGCCCCGGTTCCGGCGGCCTCAACCCCTGCGACCAACCCTGCGGCCAGTCCCGCGCAGCCAGGCCCGGCGGCCAACCCAGTAACCGGCGCCGCGCTGCTCCAGACCGGCCTTTTCAGCAATGAAGAGAACGCCCGGCGACAGGCGGAACGGCTCCGGGCCGCGGGCTTTTCTCCCCTCGTTACCCGGCGTACCGTCAAGGGCCTTGAGTACTGGGCCGCCGGGGTTCCCCCCGGCCAGGATCAGAGCCGGATGATGCTGCGCCTGAAAGACGCGGGGTTTGAGTCCTTTCCGGTTTTTCAGGAAAACTGAGCCTGTTCCTCCGGAGCCTGTTCCAAAAATTCGGTTTGTGAAACTGCGGCTTACCCTTCCGCGGCGTTCAGGGAAATGATCCCCTCGTGGAGTTCCTGGACGCCCATGGTTCCCAGCCGCACCCGTGAAAGGCTCAGGCTTTTCCGGGCCCCTCCGGCGCCGCTGTCGCCCGGCGCGGCGTCAACCCGGTAAATCTCCCGGCCCCCCCCGGTTTCGGTTCCCCGTTCCGGGCGGAAGGAGGAGCCTTGTTCGGGCCGCAGTTCCAGCAGTTCCTGGCCGTTCACCGCAAAAAAGGAATATTTCCCCTGCCTGACGGTTTCCCCGGCGCGTAATTCGTAGCGGCCCTCGGGAAAAAAACGGATTTTTCCCATGGGGCTGTCATACAGGGCGTCAATGCGGGAATCGACCTTTGCTATGGCGCCGCGGCCCGTATCCTGTGCGGAACCGGCCCGCCGGTAGGAGCCGTCCCAGGAGGCGCTGATCCCGATTTTCAGCCGGACATCCTCAAAAAGCTTCACCCGGATGCTGTCCAGGGATTGCAGTTCAATATCCAGAAAACGCCGCAAAGTGGTAACGGATATATTCTGGCTGGAGATATACAGGCCGTAGCGGGTACGGCTGGCGTTCTGCCAGGTAAAAACCTGCTGGGTTTCGTCCTCAAAAAAGATCAACTCCCGGTTGGGGGGGTCAAAATAAATGTAGCGCCGCTTGTCCAGGGTTCCTTCGGGACTCACATAATACCAGAGGTCGTTGATAAAGGCCTCGAAAACTCCCGGCGCGCCGCTCAGAAGCTCCCGAAGGCGGCGCTGCTCAATCTGGGAACCCGGAACCCGGACAACCGCGCTTTGCTCGTAGAGGCCGATCCGCGGGTTAAAGGCATAGGTGATTTCCCGCTGATCCATAATATTGCTCGATTCATAATCGTGCCCGTAGGCGGTAATGGAAAAACTCTGCCCCTGGGCGATGCCCAGGTGATAGGCCTGGGGCCGCCCGGTTTCCTGGATCGAAATGGCGCCGTCGATCCGCAGTTCCGCAATTTTGTTGAAGGGCTGGTTCATATCGGCGGGGACGTTTGAGGGGGGGAAAGGCTGAAACCGGCTGTTTTTTCTGAAAATGGTCATGGTATGTTCCCCGGCCCCGTTCATGCCGGTAAGGATGACGCAGATAGACCGGTCGCCGATAAGATCCTGGGTAAAAAGGGAAATGGTTCCGGGCCGGGCCGCCGCCGTAGGGGCGCTCCAGATTCGCCGGTATGTCCGATCCGCTTCGTTATAGTCGATATAACTGACGTATATGGCGCCCTCAAGTTCCTGGCGGTTCCGGTAGGCCACAATTTGTTCCTCCGCCGGATCTCCGTCAAAATTCTGGGTCAGGACAGCCGTCAGAATTTCCCCTTCGCCCAGGGCCGCCTTGACCGTAATGCCCTCTTCGTAGGCCATTTTTTCCGCTGCCCCGCCGGAGGTCTGTCCGCCCCCCCGGGTTTCCTGGGGAATAATAAGCCGGGTCTGGCGCGGTTCCCGGCCCCTTCCGGCCTTCAAAAACGAAAAAGGCCCCAGCGTCAGGAACAGGATCCCCAGAACGCAGAGGCACAAAACGCCGATTCCGGTGAAAAAAAGAGCTTTTTTGTTCATGGTTCATCCAAAAGAGGTTTCGCCGGGCCGCCGTTCCGGGGAACGGATCAGACTCAGCCCCCCGAAAAATAGGCGGCCGCGGCTCCCTGAATCCGGGAATTCATGTTCAACGCGACAATCAGGGCCCGCCAGGCCGGAAATTCTTCGATCCGGGAATACCGGAGAAAGGCTGCCCCGGAGCCCAGCAGGGCGGGGGACAGGGCGGCGGAAGAGCCGCTGATCAGCAGGGTGTAGACCATGCCGGACCGGGAGGCCGCCCGCTGGGAGGCTTCCCCCAGGGCCCCGGCAAAATCCGCCTGGCTCCCCTGAAAATTCAGGGACCGAAGGGTCTTTTTGATATTTTCCTTCCCTTCGGCCCCGGAAAGGGTCTCGGAAAGGACGATTTGGGCCTTTCCGGCGGCATTCCAGATGGTGATCCGGTCGCCGTCCCGCAAAATGCCGTCCACCAGATAGCCGCAAATCCATTCAATTGCCTCCCCCCCGGCGTTTTTCATGGCCGGGGAGCCGTCGACGATAAGATTGACTTCAATAGGGATATTTCGGGAATCCAGGGCCCAGAGGCCCTGTGATAATAGTAGAAAAACCGCAAAACCCGGAATAAACGCCCGCAATTTTTTCGTTTCCATGCCTCTATTTTAACACACTTTTCTATTTTTTAGCAATTCCCCAAAAAACAAAAAAAGGGCTTTACTTTTTCATTCAACTATGAATAAGATGTTATATGAAGTAACGTGCCATACTTTGAATATTTTTTTTAAGGAGTCAGGATATGGGTGCCATCGATTTGCCAAAGAGCCCGAACGTATTCCATCCGGAGAAACCGAGTGCCGTAGGCTCCCGGAATTCATTAGCCCAGGAATACCGGGATCAACA
>JAISBS010000007.1 GCA_031266075.1 Treponema sp. | reverse complement strand
GGAACGAAGCCCAAAAGCGCATACATACTTCCGTATGGAGAGCATTTTGGGCGAAATTACACGAGCCATAAGACGCGACAAGATTGCCGCGCATGAGTTGTTGAACAAGTCTAATATTTAATTCGCGTAATTTGCGGCTCATTTTTCGATTCTGCGTGCGGTTTGTGATAAAAAAGGGCGCGGCGTGCAGCGTAGCCGCGCCCGCGGTGCGGACAAGTCTTTGGAAACCGCCCCGCCGCATGTACACCGCGTACACGCGGCGGGGCGCAAGCGCGGGGCAAAGCCCCGCGCTTGCCGGTCTGTAAGGGCTTAAGCCCTTACAGACTGTTTGTTAGTTGTTATGGCCAAATACCAGTATTGAGCCAGCGGTGGTAGCACTGCCACCGTCAGCAAACTTCCCGGCGCCTTCTGTACCCTGAGCCACGGAGGCTGATGTGGTGATGAAGCCGTCATTGCTCACGATTACACCTACGAGCGCTGATGAGTGAGTACCGACTGAGCCAGCCGCTATTCCCTCCGCTGTCGTTCCACCCGGAACGGCAATGCTGCCAACCAGCAGCGAGCCGCCCGCCGCGCTTCCGGCTATCGTGCCGCCCCATGCAATCTTAGCAGTAGCACTTGTTGTAACGCTGCCGCCGCCGGTGATTATGAGGTTGCCCTCATACACGCCAATCGAACCGCCGGATGATAAGTCAATGTTGACGCCGTCAATGATCGCTGTGCTGCTGCTGTCCTCATTCAGGCGGAGTAATATGCCATTCGCAGTGCCAAGGATGATGGTTGGGGTTCCCGTAGTGTCGGTGCGTTTTTTGATGCTGTCTTTGGTCAGAATGAACCCTTCGTTGGATGTTACAGCGTCTATCGTTCCGCCGAGTTTGTAGGTCGAAGCCACGATTGTGCCAGCCTCAAATTTTACGGCGGCGCTGCCTTTAACCTCGATTGTGTTCTCGCCCGTCAAATCAATGTTATTCTGGACCGCAAAACTGCCCACCGCGCCCTTGCCGTCTATGGTCAGTTTATTGGAGGCAAGGGTGAGCGTAATGCTGCCGCCGTCAAGCGTCGCCAGGGTGCCCGCGCCCGTAAGGAAGGAGCCGGTAACGCCGTTGTTGTAGATTATCTGGCCATTTTGGTCAAGAACCAGATTTTGGTTGCCGCCGGTACCGCTAATTTTAAGATTGCCCACCGTAACACTGCCGGCTACCTTTTTATCGGATGTAAAAGTCGCCTGTTTAGCTACAGCGGCGACGCCCTCGAATTTAACTTCGTCGAACGACGCATCGCGCCTTACGTTAAGGGCGCCTTCGAATGTTACGGTCTTCTCGCTAAATTTTCCGTCTCTAAGTATGGTAAAATCGTTGGCGATCTTGCCGCCACTGATTTCCGCGCTGATTGCCGAAACCGTGCCGGTGATGAGCGTCTGTGATGCGTCAGTGCCGCCTTTCAGATTGCCGTAAACGTAGATAGGCGCGGCGGAGGTGATGACTTTGTCGGTGCTAAGCGCCAGATTGCCGCCTACAACCAGGGTTCCCGCCGGGGTTACGTTGCCCGACTCGCTAAGGTTGCCGAGGAAGTATCCCGTTGTGCCGGATGCCCCTATGACCAAATCATCGTACTTGGTCGCTGCGGTGTGCCAACCCACGCTTTCGCTGCCGGCGTATTTGTTTTTGCCGATTTCACCGAAGTTGATCCCGAAGGTATTACCATCCACGCCGTAAGAACCCGCGCTGTAGCGGCCATCTTCGTACGTTTTCCCGATTACCACGGCGCTGGTACCCTCAAGGATACTTGTGGGTTTGTTGTCCCAATCCAGCTTGCCATTGGACGTTACAACAATTACGGTGTTTAGATTCACCTTAACGGTCTGCCCGTTTACGTGCAGGGTCTTGCCATCCGGGATTATCACGACACCGTCTGACAGGTCAGTCTCATCCTCCAGGTAAACAGCGGGCGCGTCCTGGAAAGACAGCATGATTTTTTGGGCATCGGTAAGGACGCCGCTGTACAAGTACCCCTCTTTCGGACCTGGTACAGGGTAGCCTTCACCGCCTGAATCAGAGGAACATCCCGCCAGCGCCAGCCCCATTGCCAGCGCCGTAATCAAAAAAAGAAAAGACTTAAGTCTCATTAAGTCCTCCTTAAGAAAAAGCTCGTCCGGGCATACGCCCGAACGCTCCAAAAGAGGACCGGGAATGCGGTGCCTGGCAACGCCAGCCGCCGCGCCCCGCTTGAGGCATTGAAAATCCCTCCCGTTGCGGGTAGAATCTAAACGCTTGTACAACCCCCGGTTCCGGCCTCTTTCCGTCAAAAAATGAGCCGGGCCGGGGGTTCCTCTTCCAGATACTATACATAATAGCACGGGGGGGGGGGGGGTATATCAAGTAAATTCGTAAAAAATTTTGAAATTTTTGGAAAAATATGCTGGAAGCGGATTTTTATTCCGCGCTTTTTAGCGTGTGCCTTAACGGACGAGCCGCGTTAAATGTAAAACTGCCCTTGATAAGGTAAGGCTTGCAACGGGTAGCGGATTGTGGCAGAATTTGACATCAACTATTGAAAGGAGACAGTAATGGCAGATACAATGCGGATACCGCCGCTCAATTCGTTTGAAGATGTCGGGGCGATACTTAGGGAAATCTGCGAAAAGCAGGAAAAAACATCCGTATCGCTGGAGAAAACTGATCAGCGATTGAACGAACACGCCGAATGGCGGAGGGAACACGCCGAAGATATGAAAGAAATCCGCGCTATACTGAAGGAAAACGCCGAGCAGATGAAAAAACATACCGGCGAGATAGAAGAAATCCGCGCTATACAGAGGGAAACAGCCGAATCGATGAAGGAAACCGACCGCAGGCTGAAGGAAACTGAACGGCTGATAAAAGAAAACAGCCGGCAGATGGGCTTTGTCCAAAACAAGCTGGGCGAGGTGGTCGAACATATCGTTATTCCTAACATCAACGAAAAATTTAAATATTTCGGATATACTTTTGGAACGCCCCAGCGGAATGTCAAATTTTTCGACAAAAACTACAACCTGATAGCCGAAGCGGATATTCTAATGCTTGGCGACGCGGGTTTTATGATCGGCGAGGTAAAAACCACGTTAAAAAAAGAGGACGCGGACAATCACGTCAAACGGCTGGAAACGATACGTAACAACGCGGCATGGCCGCCGATAGACGGCAACCGCAAGCTGTTGGGCTTTATGGCGGGTGCCATCGCCAGCGAGGACGTGAAAGAATACGCCCGCCAGAACGGGCTTTTCGTGGCGGTACAGTCCGGCGACACGATAAAACTGGACGTTCCCGCCGGCTTTGTACCAAAGGCATGGTAGACGGCGTAATTCCTAAAAATGCCTAAAACCGCCGCCGTATACCAGGCGGCGGGCAGCAATTTCGCTCAACAACGGCCAAACGTAAAGGCATACGAAAAATGGCGGACGGGTGAAGGCGGTGTGGTTAGTGAGGTTAAATTTCTTTGAGAGAATTGACAGGCCATTTTTTCATGCTTGTTCTATCAAACGTTCAACCAAATTGAATACTGTTGTAACCGGGTTCTGTTCGTTTAAAGGCAAGAAACGTTGCTTACAAAAAAGTTTTTTGGCGTTTTGTATAGCCTTGTCCTGGCGTTTATTCAGCAACAAAAACATTTTATCACTGTTTTTAAAATACGGTTCCTTCAGCAGTTCTGACAGTTTTTCTTTGTATTGGATGCGGGAAAAAGCGGTATCATAATAATTGAAATGCAGCATATACCAGATTTCAAACGCCTCAATGGAATAGGCGCATTTTATTTGGTTTTTCCCGGCCAATAGTATAGCGTTTTCAAATGATTCTACAGGAAAATCATCTTTATCAAATACGCACCATGTTTCAATATAGGGATTCCGTTCTTGTAAAGCGATATGTTTTATTCGCATTGCCTCTTTTACCAGGGATATTGTATTGTACCCGGTACCACGCACGTCAAAGTCATCGTACACTTTTGGGTCTGCCGGAAATTTCCTGAAATAATTTGGCTCGGTTTTTTCACCCTCGCAGACAATCAGAATGCGCCGCAATTTCCGGGTCTTTTGCGAACGGGTTAAATTGGCTTTCCGTTTCTGAAAAAGCTTGTCGTGTCCCATCATTTACAATTTCCAAGCTGCGAATTAATTTCGCTGATATATGGTACTGCGCCATACTTTCCCTGTAGATAACTTTTTCCAAAAGCCGCGTCATTGCGGACAGGTTCGTCGTATTCGACAAGCGAATATAAATCCGTTGCCCCATACTGATCCTTTTCACAAAACCAGATTTGATCCCGGCGAAATAGCCTGTTTGTTAAAATATTAACCGCATGGCAGGAAATAACCAGTTGGGCGTTTCTTGGATTTTTTTCAGCCGAATTGAAAAGTTTGATGATATTCTCAATGATTAGCGGATGTAACTGCGCGTCAAACTCATCAATAAACAGCGGCGAGCCGTTTTTTAAGGCGGATGTAACGGGAATCGCGTATGCAAACAGTTTTTGCGTACCGCTTGATTCCTGATGTTCAGGGAGCAGCACGGTTCCGATATTTTTACCGTTGTCAAAATAGGCGTGGCCAAAGAAATATGTCCGCCGCTCCGGCAGTTTTGGAAGAGGTTGATTTCTTTTAGATTCCGCAATATCTGGATGCCATAGGATATTAACAGGTTCCCGGCTAACCTGCAATTCGTTTATCTGAATATCCGCGAAATGGAGAAAATCAAGAACATCCTCGTGCGCGTCAGCACCGGGCATACTCAACCGGTTTTTCGTTACCGAAGCAATATTTTGCAAACCGGAAGTAATGAACATATTCTGAAAATACCGGACAATGCTTGCGGCAATTTCGCCGTTGATTTGCGCGCAGACTGATAAAAAAGAACAGTTTGAACGAACCTCGGATTTGATTTTTGCCCCTTCACGAAAATGGACAGTTGCGGTAATTTCCTGCTTTTCTCTGGTAAAAAGCGTAATCTCCCTGACATTGAAAATAGCAAATAAATATTCCGCGATAACTTCTTTTGTTGTAACGGAAAAACCATAGCGGTAACGAATATTCTTTCCATCATTGTTTTTCATGAAAAAAACAATTTCAAAAGACGAAGGTTCGTGTTCCGTCTGTTTGGAAAAATAAAACGGGTCGGCTTCAATGGCCTCGCCAACCTGCTTTTTTGGTCCGGAAAAAATGGCAAAGGTTCTGAAAAACGAGAGCGCCCGGAAAAAATTCGACTTCCCGCTTGCGTTGGCCCCATAGATGGCGGCGGTTTTAAGAAAACGCAGTTTATCCCCAGCCTCAAAAACATTCGATTCTGACAATTCCCGGGTTTTTGTCGAAGCTAACGAGAAAGTATGCCTCTCTTTGAACGACCGGTAGTTCTGAATGGTAAATTCCACAATCACTGACTCTGCCCCTTTCACCTATTGATATACAGTATATCGGCAAATTCTCTCAATATAATCATTGATTTTGAGGAAAAACAGTAAATTTCATATTTAAATCAGCCTTTTCACCTTGCCACGAACAAACGGCCCGCAGAACGCGAATTTACATTCCTGGCGGTTTCAACGACTTCAAACAAAACCCCGCCCTCAGCCGCGTATGCCAACCGCTGCTACCGGACCCGAAGGCACGGAGTAAAGAAGCGTTAGCTTAGTCTGTTTAAACCCGCAGCAATTCCGATTTCAAAAAAAATATGATATAAAAGGAGCATGGAAGGGGAATTAATAACAAAACTGCTGGGGGGACTCAGGGAAACGGCGGAAAATCTGCCTGACAAGAGAAAAGCCAGCAACGGGCGGAAATACGAAACGGCGGACTTTTTGATGAGCGCCTTTGCGGTGTTTTATTTTCAGCATCCCTCTATGCTAGATTTTCAGAAGGCGATGGAGGAGCGGGAGAAGCGGAACAATCTCAGGACCCTGTTCGGGGTGGAAACCATACCCGGGACAGACCAAGCGAGGAAAATACTGGACGGTATAGAACCGAAAGAACTGTTTCCCGCGTTTGACAGGGCGCTTGAGACGGCGCGGGAGAGCGGCGCGCTGGAAAGTTACCGTGTGCTGGAAGGAACGATACCGGTGGCTTTAGACGGGACATGGTATTTTTCATCAAAGGAGATACATTGTGACCACTGTCTGAGTATGAATACAAAGAAGCGTGAGGGTACAGAGGAGGATACGCGGTACTATCACGAGGCGTTATGCGCGGTGGCGGTAAAGCCCGGCAAGCCTGTGGTGGCGCTGCCGCTCATTCCGGAATTTGTGAGGAATGAGGACGGGAAGGACAAGCAGGATTGCGAAAGGAATGCGGCGAAAAGGTGGTTAAAGACGCATAAAGAGCGGTATTCCGGGTTGAAACTCACTATTTTGGGAGATGATTTATATTGCTGCCATCCGGTATGCAAAGAGATACGGGAAGCCGGCATGAACTTTCTGCTTGTCTGCAAAGACGGAAGCCATCCGTGGATAGCGGAACAAGTTAAATACTCACTTCCCCAGACGCATGAGAAGACGGAATGGAACGGGCGCAATCATTTGGTTTACCGGTATAAATGGGTGAACGGGATAGAGAACCGCGCTGACGGGGAAACAATGAGCGTCAATTATCTGTATTTTGAGATTTACAACAAGGAAAAGGGGGCGGTAACGTATAAAAACAGTTGGATAACGGACATCGAAATCAGTAAAGGCAATGTGGGAAACATGACGGCCTGCGCCCGCGCCCGCTGGAAGATAGAGAATGAGCACAATAATGTGTTAAAGAACCACGGGTATAACTTGGAGCACAACTTCGGGCATGGAAAGGAACATGCGAACGAGCTCTTTTGCCTGCTTAACCTGTTGGCGTTTTTGTTTCACGGCATCCAGCGGCTTATTGACGATGACTACCGTAAGGCCTATGAGCATGCATCAAGAAAGATTGATTTTTTCTGGGCTTTGCGCTACGAAGCAAACCGCTACTTCCACAAAAACTGGATTTCTCTGTTCCTTACTGTCTCCGGCCACCCTCCTGATGGTTGAAATCGGAATTGCTGCCTTACCGCTTTCCTGCCCTTCCCACACAAAGGGGCCCAGCCACACCGCCGCCCCGGCGAGCAGGACTTCAACGGTCCAGGCCGTTTGATCCGCCCCGGACGGCCTGCGGGCCGCAAAAAACCGGACCCGTTCCAGAAAGCGCCGGGCCTTTGCGTCATCCGCCTCCCAGGGGAGGACGGCGATTCCCTGTTCTTCCAGCAGCCCCGGCAGTTCCGGGATAATTTCGTCCCGCCGGGGGAGCCGTTTTTCTTCGGACACCGTCAGGCGGCCCGCGGTTTTTGCGATCCACAGCCGGGGGGCCAGGCCCTGCCACTCAAGGCGTTTTTCCGTGACGATCAACGGTTCCAAAACCCCCCGGGCGGTTTCCGCGGAGACCGGGGCCGCCAGCCGGATATGGCCGGACCGTTCCCCCGCGTCCACTTCGGCGGCGCAGAGCCATTCCACCCGCCCCAGGGGGCCGTCGATCCGGGCTTCCCGGCCCGACGGAAAACGAAACACCGGGGACGAACCCTGCCGGCGGCCATGCCGGCGGCAGATCCGGCCGGGGAAAGCGTGGGCCAATAGTTCCCCCGCGTCCGCTTCGTCTTCGGGACCCCAGGTGAGGGGCCGGTTTCCCAGGCCCAGCCGGCTGAGAAGATCTCCGGCGGTCTGTTGCGCCCGTTTGATCCAATGATAGTCTCCCCCGCCGCGGCTGTCCCGGCGGACAAGTTCCAGCCGCCGGCGGAAATCCGCGTCCCCCTCTATCCCGGAACCGTCCCGTTCGGCAAGCAGGGCCGCGGCGGCGCAGGCCAGGGGGGCCTGCCCCTGTTCCCGCCCGGCCAGACAAAGACGGCCCAGCGGGGGTTCCAGCCCCAGGCGGGCGATCTCCCGCCCCCGGGCCGTGGGGTTCAGGGCTTCGTCCGCGGCCCCCAGGTTTTTCAGCGTTTCCACCGCCCGGCCCCAGGCCACAGGGGGCGGATTCTCCGGCCAGGGCAGATCGCCTGAGCTTTTTATCCCCCAGAGGAGGCATTCCAGCGCCAGGGAAGACAGGTCTATCCGCCGGATCTCCGGGTCTGTTTCCGCAGATCGGGGATCGCCTGCCGCCCAGAGGCGGACGCATACGCCGGGCCCCAGCCGCCCCGCCCTCCCCGCCCGCTGATCCGCGGACTGGATGCTGACAGGTTCCCGGCTCAACCGGTTCATCCCCGTGGGGAGGTGAAACCGCTCCAGCCGGGCATAGCCGGAATCCAGCACCATCGTGATCCCCGGAATGGTCAACCCCGTTTCCGCCACATTGGTGGAAAGGATGATCCGCCGCCGGGCTGCGCGGTTTCCGGGCCGGGACGCACCCGTTCCTGCCTGTCCCGGCGGCATATCCGCGTTATGCCGCCGGGATTCCCCCACGGAAAGCGCTTCTTTTTGCCGGGCCAGCGGCAGACCCCCGTGGAGGGTGAAAATGTCAAAATCCCGGTCCAGCCCCCTTTCCTTTAAAGCGGCTTCAGCGTCCCCGATTTCCCGCCGGCCGGGGAGGAACACCAGCGTATCCCCGCCGTCTTTCCCCGCCGGGCCGCCCTTTGCGGCGGTGGTCATCATGCCATTCCCGCCGTGGCCTTCCAGTACAGACGTAAGCGCGGCGGCGGCCTCTTTCCCCAGGGGGGCCTTTCCGGGCAGGGGGCGGTAATGGATGTCCACGGGAAAAATCCGGCCGGGGCAGGCGATGACCGGGGTTTTGTGTTCGCCGTCCCGGTTTTCCGCCCCGTCGATAAAAGCGGCGGCCCCGGCGGCGTCCATGGTGGCGGACATGATGAGGAGCCGCACCGGGGACCCCATGCGGCGGAGGTCCATCACCAGGGCCAGGGCCAGATCCGCCGCGGCTTGCCGTTCGTGAAATTCGTCAAAAATGATGGTGGAAATTCCGGTTAAGGCCGGATCTTTTTGCAGGCGGCGGATAAAAAGGCCCCCGGTGATCACTTCGATCCGGGTTTTGGCGGACACCCGCCTTTCCAGCCGGACCGCGTACCCCACCCGTTCCCCCAGGTTCTCCCCCAAAAGTTCCGCCATCCGGCTGGCGATCCCCAGCACCGCGGCCCGGCGGGGCTCCAGCATAACGATCTTCCCCCGCTCCGTCCCTTCCAGCAGGGCCAGGGGAACCAGGGTTGATTTCCCGCTCCCCGGATCGGAACGGAGGACTGCGGCCCCCCGGGTTTCCAGGGCCTCCCGGATTTCCGGCAGAAACGGGCTAAGGGGATAACCGGGGATTAAAATAATTCCCTCCTGTCATTAAGGGAAGTCCCCTGTTATGGGACAGCATCTTCTTCATTCAGACCCGAGATACGCTTCCACCGCTGTTTTGAACCGGGCGAAGGCTTCCGCCACCGGGGGCAGGGCGGCGGTCATTCCCGGTTTGTCCTTGTTTTTGCAGGCCAGTTCCAGCCGGGCGGCGGTCTCGCCCAGTTCCCTTCCCCCCATAGTAAGGGCGCCCCCCTTGACGGTATGGGCTTCCCGGCGGGCGCTTTCCCAGTCTTCCCGGGCGGCCAGGCCGGGGATGGCGGCGATCTGGGGTTCCGTCCGGTCAATAAAATGGGCAAGCAAAGACTTGGCGGTTTCCTCATTGTCCATAAACGTTTCCATAAGATCCGCCCGGTCAAAAATTTTAAGGGGAACGGAAGAACCCTCGGGCAAAGGGGCGGCCGGCCCGGCATGAGACGCTGCCGGAGGGGGTGATGAGGAAACCGGCGGCCCCGAAAGGGTATCCGGTAAAACGGCTTCGGCGGCGGTCCAGGCCGGGCCGTCCTGCCGGACGGTAATCCACTTTTCCAGCATTTTCTCAATATCCGGCCGTTTGAAGGGTTTTATCAGAATATCGTCAAACCCCGATTGCATACACCGCTCCCGTTCATCCGCCAGGGCGCTGGCGGTAACGGCGATAATGGGCCGCCTGAAGCCCCGTTTCCGCAGAATTTCGGCGGCTTCATAACCGTTCATCCGGGGCATCTGGATATCCATAAAAATCAGGGCCGCCGGATTGGCCGCCGCTTTTTCCAGGCCGTCAAGGCCGTCAGCGGCAAGAACCGAAGGATAACCCAGCTTGTCCATAAACATCGAAAAAAGTTTCTGGTTTACCGGGTGATCTTCCACAATGAGGATCAGGGGTTTGCCGGCCATATCCGCCGCCGCCGGAGGGGAGAGGGCCGCGGCCGGGACAAGATCCGGCGCTCCGCCGGCCGGAACCGCTTCCAATTCGGCCACCGGTTCTCCCAGGACAAAGTTGATGGTATCCGCCAGGCTGCGGCGTTTAACCGGTTTATTGATATAATCCCTAAACCACTGGAGGAGGGTCATCTTGGTATCCGCCCCCAGGGTGCCGTGGGGAACCATCAATATAAGGGCGGCGCGGTTAATGGCGTCATCATTGTGGATCTCCGCGGCAAGACGCCAGCCGTCCATCACGGGCATAATCGAATCGATAAAACATAACGCGTAGGGCTGCGTGCGGGAAGCGGCGGCCCGCATAAGGATCAGGGCGGTCTCCCCGGATTCCGCGGCCTCAATATTGAGATACCCGATATCCTCCAGGTACGAGGTGATGATATAACGGGACTCGGGGCGGTCGTCCACCACCAGGATCCGCAGATCCCGGCCGCCGGCGGGAGGACGCAGCGGTTCGGGGACGGCGTCGGAAACCTCAATGGGTATGGTAAAACGGAATATGGAACCGCCCCCCTCATGGGGGGCCATTTCGATAAAACCGGACATCAGTTCCACCAGGTTCCGGGATATGGCGAGCCCCAGGCCCGTTCCCCCAAAACGCCGGGTGGTGGAGACATCGGCCTGCATGAAGGTGGTAAACAGCCGCTTCCGGTCTTCCTCCCTGACCCCAATGCCGGTGTCCGCCACCGACACGCAGCAGGCTTTCTTTCCCTCAAATTCGGTGAGCCGGGCCATGACGGTGACACTCCCTTCCCGGGTAAACTTCACCGCGTTTTTAGCCAGGTTGATCACGATCTGGCGGAATTTATTCGGATCCCCCCGAATGATAATATCAGCGTCCGGGGGAATATCCATAGCAATCTCAAGGCCCTTTTTATGGGCTTCTATGGCGATCATCTCCACCGCCTGTTCAATGGTCTGCTCCAGATCAAAGTCGGTATGCTCCAGTTCCATCCTGCCCGCCTCAATTTTGGAGTAATCCAAAATGTCGTTGATCAGGGTGAGGAGCACCTCGGCGGAAAATTTGATCTGCCCCGCGTATTCGGACTGTTCGTAATCCAGGGAGGTATCCTGCAGAAGTTCCGTCATGCCGATAACGGTCTGGATGGGGGTGCGGATCTCGTGGCTCATATTGGCAAGAAACTGGTTCTTCGCGTCCATGGCCTTTTCGGCGATTTCCCGGTCGGCGAGAAAACGCTGGGATTCCTCCCACGCCCGGGTTTGATCCTCCACCTCCAGGCCGATAAAAGGCCCCCGGGCGGCGGAAACGGCGGCCTCGTTTCTCTCAATAAACCACGCATGGGCTTTAAACCGGTGGAGGATATTCCGGTTTTCGGCTTCCCGGTGACTGGGGGTGTCAAAATCCATTTCCCCGGCGCCGCCGTTTATCAGGGGGGAAAAAAAGGCATCAAAAAAGGGCTTTCCCCGGAGGTCCAGAAATTCCCGCATTGACCGAGGCCGGCCTTTCGCGTCACGGACGGCGCCGGGAATATCCAGGGACATATACAACTCATTGAACCGCCGGTTCGCGGCGAGAATATCGCCCTCCGTATCCATAATGACCAGGGCCATGCCGGATTCGGCAAAAAAACGATAAAAAAGGCCGGCGCGGGACTGCATCTGCGCTTCCATCCTGTTATCCCCGCTCCATTAGAAATCCGGTTTCAGGATTTCCACCGCTTTTTTAAAAATATCATCCGGCTTTAAGGGCTTGGTGAGGTAGCTTTTAACGCCCATACGGAACGCCTTAATCACCGTATCCCGCTGGGTCACCGCGGACAGCACAATCACCGGCTGCTGGATATCCTTTGAACGGAGGGCATTGAGAACCGCGAATCCATCCACCACCGGCATCATTAAATCCAGAAACACCAGGGCGAAATCTTCCTGTTCCGCCGCCGCCAGATAATCCCCGCCGTCGGAAAAAGCCCGGATCTCGGCGCCGGTTTTCTGAAAGGTATTTTTGATCAACTCCCGGATAATCAAATCGTCGTCCACCACGGCGATCCGGAGACTCTGCATGGATTCCCGGAGGGCCTCAATATCAAGCTTTTTCGGTTTCGACTCCGCGTCAAAACGGAGCTGCATGGCCCCCCCTTCCGCCTCCTGTCCGGCGGAAAGGACCTTGTCGCTGATGATTTCCGCTTTTTTCTCCGCGTATTCCATCGTTCTATCCAGTTCCGCCAGAAGACCCTCCAGGGCGTACTGGAGGTTTGAAACCACCTCGATTTCCGCGCAGTCTTTCTGGCCTTCAATATACCGCCTGACAAAATCATCGCGGGTCAGCACCCGGATATAACGGCGCCTCGCCCGGGAGGCCAGCATCACCACGTCCAGAAGCTTCTGCAAATTCGGCGCGTCAACAAAACTCAGGTGTATATCACTGAGCATCACAATAACCTTGGGGATCTTAATCTCGTACAGTTCGATAAGTTCGGCGATTTTGAACCGCAAAAGGTCCAGTTTGTCCTGGTTAAGCCCCTGGGCGATTTCAATAAAAATGATGTCATCGTTGACGTGGACTTCCACAATACCGGGGCTTTCATCCACATTGAAGGGAACCTGTAAAATTTCGGAAAGCGTGATAAAAAGGGCGTCGATCTTAACCGGTTTGGTAAAAACTTTTTTGACGGTATAGGGAACCAGCTCAAGGATTTTTTTCTGATCGATCCGCTGGGCCATGACAATCACCGGTATGTTTGCCGCGTTGGGATTTGCCCGCTTTGCCTGCAGCACCTCCAAACAGCCGTGGCGGCTTAAATGATAATCCAATATGATAAGATCGGGGTTTACATTCCGGATCTTCGCTATGCCGTCCAAAGCGTTAACGCCGATACTTACCTCGATATCATTTTCAACCAGCTTGATCCGTAAATATTCACGAAACAGCGGTGATTCATCGATTATCAAGACCTGTTTCATCCGCACCTCTTTTGATGGTGATTATTGTAGTCAAGGAAATTGATATAGGCAAGCGTTGACACAGCCGGAGCTTACCGGTAGCATAAAGATACCCAAACCAACAACGAACCGAAGGTTCGCGTTATTGAACAAGTCCAAGGAGTTTATGTGGCTAAAGAAGAAGCTATTGAAGTAGAAGGAGTGGTCCGGGAAGCCCTGCCCAATACCATGTTCAGGGTGGAGTTGGATAATCAGAACGGACACCTCATTCTCGCCCATCTTTCAGGAAAAATGCGCAAACATTATATCCGCATCGTCCCCGGCGACCGGGTCAGGATCGCCCTTTCCCCCTACGATTTGAACCGGGGCCGGATCATTTACCGGGAGCGGTAATGCATCTCCGGGCCGCGCCCGTCTCATTCCTTCATTTCAGGATCACCCAGGTTACGCCGGACCCTCCCGAAGCGGCGTTCCCGCAGCCGCTTTCCCCCGCAAAGGGGCACTGTTCGATAAATTCCCTGGCCGTCCGGCTCAACACCGCTTCGCCTGGGGAGTGGTTCCCCTTGCCGTGGATGATTAAAAGCTTCTCAAAACCCCGCCGTTTCCCGTCATTAAAAAATTTTTCCAGGGAAGACCACGCTTCATCCCGGATAAGGCCGTGTAAATCGATCACCGCGTCGGCCCGTTTGGCCAGGAGCCGCCGCCGCCGTTCCGCGCCGCTCTCCGCCGGGGAAATGGGGAATGTTTCTTTATCGCCGGCTTCGCCGGGCTTGACCCCGCCGGTCTGTTTGTCCCATTGATTCAGAATATCCCCAAAATTCACCGGAACCTCTCCCTTAGTAAAAAACAACGTCCTCCCGGAGCGTCCAGCCCGCGCGGACGGGGGTATCCGGCGCCTCCACCCAGACCCAGGGGCCGCCGCCCGGCCGGACCAGTACGTTCTGGCCTTCCCGGAAAAAAGCGGCCGCCTCCCCTCCGGAATCGGGAATCCGACGGGCCGCCGTTTCCCGGAGTACCCCGGAGGATCTGCCCGGCGGAATAAAGCGGCCCGAAACAAAAACCCCGAGGCACATTCCCGCCAGCCCCAGGAGTATACTAACAACAAGAACGGACCGCCGGGAAGCGGCGGGCCGGAAAAAACGGATCGCCGCCGCCGCGGCAAGACCGGTCAGACTCCCCAGAAAGCCCCGGAGCAGCAGGCTCAGGGGCCGCCACGGTTCATCCCGTGTCTGCTCAAGCCCCAGGGCGTTTTCCAAATCCCGGCGCAGGGGTCTTAGGAAGGGGCCCGCCGG
>JAISBS010000053.1 GCA_031266075.1 Treponema sp. | reverse complement strand
AGTTATATATCAACCTGTATTAAACAGGGAATGACGGCCAGTGAAGCCATGAACCTTGTGTTTCAAGATACATTACCGAATTTTGTTGCTTTTTCAAATATTCCGGCTGAATAGTTACTATTATTTTATAATTTTGTCAACTAATTTTTAGCAAAAATGGCGCATACCAGCCCTGAACGGGCTGCCCTTTCGCGCCGCAAAAAACCGGGCTATACGCTCCAATTCCTCGGCCTTGCTCCGCAAGTCCTCCGGTATTTCCGCTTCTATCCCGTGCGCCCAAGAGGGTTTTTCCCCCTTGTATTTTGTTTCAAACCATAGGATAATATTTTTATGAACCAGAACCATTTCCTACCCCCCCCCCCCCCGATAGACTTACTAGGAATTGCCCGTCCGGGGGAAAAATCCGGCGCTTCCCTGCCGTCCTGTTCTGCCTCTTCCTCCTAAGCGCCGCCAGCCTCCCCGCACAGGAAACACCGCCGGGCCCCTTCTCGCTCGGCCTGGGAGCCGGCCTTAACCTCTATTCCCCCGAACGCTTCGGCTTCGGCGCTTCCCTCTCCGGTGAATACCGCCTCCCTAAGGGCTTTTCCGCCGCCGCCCGTCTGGAACTCGCCTATTCTCTTGACGGGCTCCTTAGTCTGGAACCCGGCCTCTTTGTCCGCTGGTATCCGGGCTTCCTCTTCTTCTTTCTGGAAGCCGGGGCCGGGGCCGGCCTCCTCTTCAAAAACCAGGAGTTCCACGCACTGGCCATGGGTTCCGGGGGCCTGGGTATCCGCCTGCCCCTGGGCTCCTGGTACGCCGAAGCCCTGTTCCGGGGCGGCTACCCCTTTATCGTGGACGGAACCCTGGGCTTCGGCTATGTCTTTCCCGCCAAAGGAGGCTCAAAATGAAGGGAACACGAAAAACCCTGGCTCTGTTGGGGGCCGCCGTTCTGGTTCTGGCCGCGGGCTGCGGGAACCCCTGGCTCCGGGAACTGTTCAAAGACCCCGCGCCCCGAGCCGTGCAAAAACCGGTCCCGCCCCCGCCCCTGATCCTGCGGGTCGACGCGGGGGCGGATAAAGCCTTTACCATTCCCGCGAACAACGGTTGGGCCTATGACTGGTACATCGACTGGGGGGACGGTACGGCGGAGGAACACGAAACCGGAACCGGCGCGGCGGATGCCGGGATACCGCACACGTTTCCCGCGGATGAGGAATACGACATCACGATTCAGGCTGCCGGTAATACGGGCCACGCGGCCTTTGGGCTCCGGTTCAGCGCAAGCGGGTCAAACGCCGCAGCCAACAAACAAAAGCTGCTGAAGGCCCTGGGACACCTGGCGGAAAACACCAGTGTGGCCGAATTCCCCGATGCCTGGGCGTATTGTTTTTTCGGCTGTACCAATCTGAACGAAGTTTCCGCGACCCTGCTCCCCGATGTGTCAAATGGAACCAGCAGTATTTTTTACCATATGTTTGAAGGTTGCAGCAGCCTGGCCGCGCTGCCTCCGGGATTCACCCTCCCCGCCGTGCCAAACGGAACCAGTTATATTTTTGCCTATATGTTTTACGGCTGTAGCAGCCTGGCCGCGCTGCCCGAAGGCTTCACTCTCCCCGTCGTGCCCAACGGAACCAGCGCTGTTTTTAACAGTATGTTTCGCGGCTGCAGCAGCCTGGCCGCGCTGCCCGAAGGCTTCACCCTCCCCGCCGTGCCCGAGGGAACCAGCAGTATTTTTTACTATATGTTTTACGGCTGCAGCAACCTGGCCGCGCTGCCTGAGGAGTTCACCCTCCCCGCCGCGCCCAACGGAACCAGCGCTGTTTTTAGCGGTATATTTTACAACTGCAGCAGCCTGGCCGCGCTGCCCGAAGGCTTCACCCTCCCCGCCGTGTCCAGCGGAACCAGCGATATTTTTATCCGGATGTTTTCCGGCTGTAGCAGCCTGGCCGCGCTGCCCGAAGGCTTCACCTTCCCCGCCGTGTCCAGCGGAACCGGCAATATTTTTCGCGAGATGTTTTACAACTGTAGCAGCCTGGCCGCCAGTATCAACGATCTGATACCGGCTACGGTTATGGACGAGACCAGGCTCAATGCCCATAATGGTAATATGCTCCGTACTTTCGAAAACTGCGGCGGGCTGACTGGTTCCGCCCAGACCGCCATAACTACCGGTTTTGGCGGGGCCGCGCCCAGCGACGGCCGGTATACGTTTTCCGGCTGCACCAGCCTGGACCTCAGCGGCGTCCACGCAAACTGGCAGTAGTTTGCGGCGCTTCGCGCATAGAGCCGGACTAAAAGTCCGCCGGGTGTCCGGGAACCCCAACCCTTCGGTTCCCGGCCCCCAGGCAAATTAACGGCGCATTGAAAACCGCCTCCAAAAACCGCTATATTTGATGTAGGGAATCTCCGAAAACCCCGGCTGGGGAACCGGACTGGTTTCCGTATATCAACGGAGGTTCATCATGCCCCTGGCCAAAGAACAGCCCCATTATACCTACGCCGATTTTCTTGAGTGGGACGAGGGGGAACGTTACGAGATCATAGACGGCGAAGCCTGTATGATGTCGTCCCCTGCCCGGATTCATCAGGAGGTCTGCATGGCCTTGTCAGCCATACTATACGATTACCTGAAAGGAAAAACCTGCAAGGTCTACGCCGCTCCCTTTGCCGTCCGGCTCTTTCCCGTGGAGGATCAGAGCGACCATACGGTGGTGGAGCCGGACATTTCGGTGGTCTGCGATCCCTCCAAACTGGACGACCGGGGCTGTAACGGCGCGCCGGATTTCATTGTCGAGATTCTGTCCCCCTCCACCGCCCGGTATGACCGGATCGTCAAATTCAACAAATACCGGGAAGCGGGGGTCCGGGAATACTGGATCGTAGACCCGGAAGAAAAAGCCGTGTTTGTCCATACGCTTAAAGACGGCCAATATACCACATCGGTTTACGATGACAGCGCCGGAACCGTCCCGGTACAGACCCTGCGGGGCTGCAAAATCGATCTTAAAAACATTTTTGGAAGCGCTGGGGTATGAAAGAAAAAATTTTAAATTTTATAAAAAAAAGCGAAGCCCTGGCGGTGGAACTGGAAACGGAACTTTGCAAACGGCCCGCCGTCAGCCCCGAATCCGGCGGCGAGGGGGAACTGGAAAAATGCCGGTTCCTGGAAGACTGGCTGAAAAACCACGGCTTTACCCAACTGGAACGCTACGACGCCCCGGACAGCCGGGCCAGGGGCGGGGTACGGCCCAGCCTGATCGCCACCATCCCCGGCAGGGACGAGGGCCCCGAAACGGCCCGGCTCTGGATCATGAGCCATATCGACGTGGTGCCGCCGGGGGAAACCGCTCTCTGGGAACGCGACCCCTGGACGGCGGCGCTGGCCGATGGCGGAACCGGCCCGGACGGGAAGCCTCTGGGCAGGCGGATCATAGGCCGGGGGGTGGAAGACAACCAGCAGGGCCTGGTATCTTCGGTGCTGGCGGCCCTGGCCCTCATAACACAGGGCATCAGCCCCGCCCGGACGGTGAAGCTCCTCTTTGCCGCGGACGAGGAAAACGGCAGCGCCTACGGCATAGACTGGCTCCTGAAAAACCACGGGAACCTGTTCCGCGCCAGCGACATGGTTCTGATCCCCGACAGCGGGGACCGCAAAGGGGAATCCATCGAGGTGGCGGAAAAAAACCTCCTCTGGATCCGGTTCACCACCCACGGGGTCCAGGCCCACGGTTCCCGGCCCGATCAGGGGGCCAACGCTCATCTGGCGGGGGCGGAACTGGCGGTACGGCTCCACTACGATCTGATGAAAAAATTCTCCGCCCGGGATCCTTTGTTCGAGCCCGATTATTCCACCTTCGAGCCCACCAAAAAAGAGGCAAACGTCCCCAACGTCAACACGGTGCCCGGCGAGGACGTATTCTGCATGGATATGCGGCTCCTCCCCCATTACCCGGTCAAGCAGGTACTGGCGGAAGTCGACACCATCAAGGCCCGGATCGAGGCGGCCCAGGGGGTAACGGTCAGTTACGAAATTCTCCAGCGCATTGAGTCCAAAGCCACCTCCGGGGACGCCCCCCTGATACAGCTCCTTTCCAAAACCATCCGGGAAGTATACGGAGTAGATCCCAGGCCGGTGGGCATCGGGGGCGGCACAGTGGCGGCCTACCTCCGCAACGCGGGCATTGACTCAGGCGTCTGGGCCCGGATCGACAACACCGCCCACCAGCCCAACGAATACGCCCTCATCGACAACATCCTGGGGGACGCCCAAGTCATGGCCCTGTTGATGGTAGCGGAAGGGACATGACCGTCATGGCTCTGTTAATGACAGCGGAAGGGACATGAAGCGCGGCGATCCGGGGCTGGACGGGGTGTTATGGGGAAAAAGAACTTTTTTGTTTTTTTCTGGAAACCGATTGACAACCAGCGTTAAAATCCGCATTGTACCTTATTAGGGTACGAAAACCTCTCTGAAAACTGAAGTTTTCAGAGGTTCCCTGTGGAGGAATCCGGAAAAATGACGGCTGGCCGTCTGGTGAAGGGAGGCAGAAAGAAACAGATTGAAAGGGAGCGATGTGGTTATCAAAGGGGTGTCCAAGTCCTTTGGTGATTTTGATGCGTTGAAAAATGTAAGTTTGGAGATAAAAAAGGGGGAGTTTTTCTCCCTCCTGGGGCCGTCGGGGTGCGGTAAAACCACCCTGCTGCGGATTATCGCGGGTTTTGAGAGCCCCGATTCGGGAGTAGTTGCCCTGGACGGCAAAGACGTGCTTCCCCAGCCCCCCAACCGGCGGCAAGTAAATACGGTTTTTCAGAACTACGCCCTGTTCCCCCATTTAACGGTCTTTGAAAACATCGCCTTTCCCCTGCGGATCCGGCGGCTGCCCCGCGCTGAAATAGGGCCCAAAGTTACCGAATACCTCAAACTGGTCCAGCTTGAAGGCCACGCCCACAAAAAGCCGAACCTGCTTTCCGGGGGGCAAAAACAGCGGGTCGCCATAGCCAGGGCCCTGATCAACGAGCCCCGGGTACTCCTCCTGGACGAGCCCCTGTCCGCCCTGGACGCAAAGCTCCGCCAGCATATGCTCATCGAGCTGGACCAGATCCACGACAAGATCGGCATCACCTTTATCTACGTTACCCATGACCAGCAGGAAGCCCTGTCGGTTTCCGACCGGCTGGCAGTGATGAACCAGGGGGACGTACTCCAGATCGGTACGCCTCACGAAATCTACGAAAGCCCCGCCACGGACTTCGCCGCCCGGTTCATCGGGGAGACCAACCTCTTTGACGCCGGCGTCCTCCGGGTGGAAAAAATCAGCCCGCCGCCCGCCGGGGGGGAAACCGAATATATGGCGGAACTGGAGATTCCCGAACTGGGCCAGATCAAGGTAACGACGGTGGACGAGATCAGACCGGGGCAAAAAGTCAGCTTTACCATCAGGCCGGAAAAAATCGTCATCTCCAAAGATCGGCCCGCCACCAAACGGGAGGACATCAACCTTTTTCAGGGCATTGTGGACGAGCCCATTTATTCGGGGTTCCAGACCAAATTTTACGTCAAGGTGCTGGAGAAAAATATTGTCCGGGTTATCAAGCAGCACGCCAACTATTCGGACGAGGGGCCCGGCATCGTGTGGAAGGACGAGGTTTTCCTCTCCTGGAGCGCCAACGACGGCTATATCGTCGGGGTCAAAGAACCGTGAACCGGAATTCCGGCCTGAATCCTTCCAGAAATTTTGGCCCCCTCTACTCGGCCCCCATGGCGGTATGGTTCACGATCTTTTTCCTCGCCCCCCTGCTTATCATCATTTTCTACAGCTTCCTCAAAAAGGGACTCTACGGCGGGGTGATCATGGAATTTTCCCTGGACGCCTACCGGGCCCTGGGCAATGCCAGTCTCATCGTCGTGATCATCCGCACCATCAGCGCCTCGGCCCTGTCCACCCTGATCACGATCCTCATCGCCCTTCCCTGCGGCTATTTTATGGCGAAAAGCAAAAACCAGACCTTCCTGCTCCTCCTCATCATCATCCCGTTTTGGACCAATTTTCTTATCCGGGTATTCGCCTGGATGAACATTCTGGGGAGCAACGGGTTTCTCAACGAACTGCTTCTCCGGCTGGGCCTTATCAAGGGGAGCATCCAGTTCCTGTATAACCAGAAGACGGTAATTCTGGTGCTGGTCTATATGTACCTGCCCTACGCGATCCTGCCCCTGTATTCCACCATCGACAAATTTGATTTTTCCCTGCTGGAAGCCGCCCGGGATCTGGGGGCCACAAAGCTCCAGTCCATGCTGAAAGTCCTGCTCCCCAACATCCGCAGCGGTGTGTATACCGCGGTACTTTTTACCTTTATTCCCATATTCGGGGCCTATGCGGTTCCTCTGCTTGTAGGGGGCAAGGATTCGTATATGCTGGGGAACGTCATTGCCGATCAGCTGACTAAATCCCGGAACTGGCCCCTGGCTTCGGCAATTTCCCTGGTGCTGACCCTGATTACCACAGTGGGAGTCCTCCTGATGATGGGCCTGCAAAAACGGGAAGCCCGGCTGCAGGACGAACGGACGCCGGGGGCCGGGCTGCCGGCAGCCGGAGGGGGGGCGCTGTGAAACTGAACATCAAGGACGTTATCACCTCCCTGCGCTCGGCGGCGCCTTCGGGGGAATCGGCCCGCCACGCCCGGCGCGCGTACCGGAAACAGTTTTCCTTTTCCCAGACCGCCTTTATCGCCACAATCGTGTTTCTCTTTATGCCCCTTTTCGTGCTGATCCTCTATTCCTTTAATTCCTCCAAGGGTATGAACTGGACAGGCTTCTCCTTCCGCTGGTACGAACAACTGTTCCTCCATTCCCGGGACCTCTGGCGGGCTTTCCGGAACAGCGCGTTTATCGCCCTGAGTTCCGCGGCCACCGCTACGGTTCTGGGAACCTTCGGCGCCATCGGGGTAAACTGGTACCGCTTCCGGCTGCGGAACTATATCCAGACCATCTCCTTTATGCCCATGATACTGCCGGAGATCATCATCGGCGTTTCCCTTTCCCTGTTTTTCGCGGGGATCAAACTCCAGTTGGGGCTTTTGACGATCTTTATCGCCCACGCCACCTTTAACCTGCCTTTCGTCTTTCTTATGGTCATGGCCCGGCTGGACGAATTTGATTTTTCCATTATCGAGGCGGCCTGGGATCTCGGGGCCAATGAACGGCAGACCCTGCTGAAAGTTACCATCCCCATCTGTATGCCCGGCATTATCTCCGGCTTTTTAACCGCCATCACTATTTCTCTGGAGGATTTTGTCATCACCTCTTTTGTTTCCGGCCCCGGCTCTTCCACCCTGCCCGTATACATTTACTCGGCCATCCGTTTCGGGGTTTCCCCGGTGATCAACGCCCTGTCGGTGGTGATGATCCTGGGAACCGTACTCCTGACCTATCTGCTGCGAAATTTCCTGAAATATATCGCGGCAAAATAAGGGCAGAAACTTTTTGGGCGCTTAAAAAACCTGTATGGGTTTTTTATTAAAAAGACGTTGAAACCGGAGAGTACCGAAAACAACGCCAGGAGGAAAAGATGAAAAAACTACCTGTGTTGGCCGCGATCCCGCGCTTTGGGGGATCGCAAAAAATGGCCGCCGCCCTAATCGCGGCCCTGCTTGCCGCCGCCCTTGTTCTGGGCGGATGTACGGGAAAACAGGCCGGAAACGCCGGGGCCGATTCAAAACAACTGAACATTTACTGCTGGACCTATTACGTCCCCCTTTCGGTCCGGGAAAAGTTTGAACAGGAATACGGCGTTACCATCATGTTTGACGAATACGATTCCAACGAAAGTATGTATACGAAGATACAGGCCGGCGGCGGCGGCTACGACCTGGTGTTTCCTTCGGGGGATTATGTTTCCATCATGATCAAACAGGGAATGTTTGAAAAGATCGACCACGACAAACTTTCCACTCTGGGCAACATTGATCCCCTGGTGCTGGAAAAAACCACCTACGATCCGAACATGGAATACAGCGTGCCCTATTACTTCGGCGCCGCGGGCATTGCCGTCAACACTGCCAGGGTGCGCGATTTCGAGAGGAGCTGGTCCATATTCAGCCGCAGCGACCTTCGGGGCAAGATGACCATGCTGGACGATATGCGGGAAGTCATGGGCGACGCGCTGGTACATCTGGGCTATTCAGTAAACAGTAAAGATCCCGCCGAGATCGCCGAGGCCCATGACCTGGTGAACAATGTCTGGAAACCGAATCTGGTAAAATTTGACGCCGAGGCCCCCGGCAAAGGCTTTGCCACCGGCGACTTCTGGGTGATTCAGGGCTATGCGGAAATGGTCTATGAAGAAATAACCGAGGACATGAAAAAAGACACCGTGTTTTTTATACCCCCCGAGGGCGGCCCCGCCTACATTGACAGTATGTGTATCCTCAAGGGCGCCAAAAATGTGGATCTGGCTCACAAATTCATCGACTTTATCCACCGTCCGGAGATCTACGCCGAATTCACCGATTATTTCGGCTTTCCCGCCACCGTCAATATCCCCGCCAGGGAACTCAAAACCCTTGCCCCCTACTACACCGCGGAAGAACTGCTCCGCACCGAGTTGAAGGACGACCTTGGGGAAGAACTGGAACTCTACAACAACGCATGGTTTGATTCGATACGAATCGGCGAGTAGGCTAAAACACCAGCGCGGTTTCCAGTTTTGAGCGGAATTCCTTTTCCCCGGTTTCACCTTTAAGGTAATCGGTGATGATAAGCCGGACAACCGGGGGAAAGGCTTTCCAGTACCGCTCCGGCCAGGAGCCCATTTCCTCCCGAAGGCCCGCGTCTTCGGCCTTGCTCATCCGCCCCTGGGAAAAAGCCGTAAACTGATCGATCATGGAAAGAAGCAGTTCCCTGGGGACTTTGCTTTCCGGGCCGCCGTCCGCGGCTTCGGCGCCAGGAATCCAGGCCCGGGTCAGTTCGCCTATCTGGGCCTCTGTCAAATCCGGCGCTTCCTGTTTGATGATCCGGATCGCCATGGCCCGGACACTTTCCCGGAGCCCTTCGATGTTGGCGCCGGCATTTATCTGGCCGGAAAGCTCTTTGGCCATCCGCCGGGGATCCGGCAGGTTTTGAGAACCTTCAAAAATGGAAAGATCCCGGCGGCGGCGGACCACTGCGGCGGCTACCGCTTCAATGGCGGCCTCATCACAGCGGTTCAGAATATAATCGAGGGTTTTGATCAGTTCGGGGTTTGCCATACGCCCAGTGTAATCCGAAAATCCGGGGCTGCCAAGAACGGGGAAAAGAAAACCGCTGGTCAACCCCGCCGCTTTCCGCCATAATGGAGGCATGAAGCTTGTGGTCCTCGGCTCCGGCACTTCCCAGGGTATCCCGGCGCTGGGCTGTAACTGCCCGGTCTGCCGCTCCCGTAATCCCAGGGACCGGCGGATGCGGGCCTCCCTGTTTGTCACCGGATCGGGGGGCGAAGCGGCGGTAATTGATACGGGGCCCGAATTCCGGCTCCAGGCAATCCGGGCGGGAATCCGGCGGCTGGACGCGGTGTTTCTTACTCACGCCCACGCGGATCACCTTCACGGCCTGGACGACCTGCGGCCCCTGACCCGGGAAAAGCCCCTGCCGGTCTACGGCAACCGGGCGACCCTTGGCGAAGTGGCGGAACGGTTCGCCTATGTGTTCCGGGAGACCCAGCGGGGCGGCGGAAAACCCCGGATTATCCTGACGGAGGCCGAAACCCCCGTATCCCTGGGGAGTCTCCGTTTTACCCCCCTGCCGGTAAAACACGGCGGGCTGGACATCCTGGGCTGGCGGATCGACGAGGCGGGGACTCAGGCCGCGGCGGTGTACCTTACCGACGTGAGCGAAATTCCCCCGATGGCCCGGAAAATCATCGGCGTTCACGAAATTCTCATTATTGACGGCCTCCGGGCCCGGCCCCACGAAACCCACCTGAGCTTTGAGCAGGCCCTGACCGAAGCCGCGGCCCTGGGAGCCCGACGGGTTTTTTTGACCCACATTTGCCATGATTACAGCCACCGGGCGGTCAACAGATTTTGCCGGGCCTTCATCAGGGCCCGGAGGCTTTCGGGGGTTTCCATGGAAGCCGCCTGGGACGGCCTTACGGTTGCGTTGTAAGCGGCGGCCTGGGTTTGTTCCAAAACCCGGTTGGCCCGGGAAAAGCTCCGGGTAAGCGGCTTTTTATATTTTTTTGGTGATATAATCGCTTTTCAGGCAGCGGGCGCAGATTTTCAGCGTTACCGTGGTGCCCCCCAGCTCGGTTTTGACCTTGACCAGGTTGGGCTTCCAGGTGCGGCGGGTGTGGTTTTTCGCGTGGCTCACCGTATTGCCGGTAACCGTATGTTTTCCGCAAATATCGCAGGTCCGTGACATACTATCCTTCCTTCTTGTGATACGGCATTTATTCTACCGGAAACCGGGGAAAAGTGTCTAGTACCCTGCCATTAATCCGGCATCCATGCCGGATTAATGGCTTGGAGCTTGCTTCGCAAACTCCGCCTAAAGCCTTGGTTACAGCGGCGTCCATGCCGCGCATCCATGCCTCTTCCCCATCAAAAGCAACAAGGCCCCCAGGCCGGGCCGGGCGGCGCCCCCGCAGATCATTTGGAGCAATGAAACACCGGCTATTGGGTTACGAAAAAAAATATGCGACATGATCTGCGGGGGCGCCGCCCGGCCCGGCCTGGGGGCCTTGTCAGGGATACCGCCGCTTGAAGCCCGGAACCCGGGCGGCGGCGGTAACGCTCAGGGGCGAACGGTCTCCCCGGCGGAGGTACTGGAAGCCGATGCCGGCGATCATGGCGCCGTTGTCGCCGCAGAGTTCCGGGGATGGGAAGACGCAGCGGAGGCCCCGTTGCCCGGCAAGCCGGGAACGGAGGTACGAATTGGCCGCCGCCCCGCCGCCGGCCACAACGGTGGCAAGCCCCGTGTCTTCAACGGCGTTTTGCAGGGCCCGGAACAGAATCTCCACGGCGGCCTTCTGGAACGAGGCGGCAATATCCGCAGGGGTAACGCTTTCGGCCTCTTTTACCCGGAACTGCCCAAGCTGGTTGATCACCGCAGTTTTCAGCCCCGAGTAGGAAAGATCGCAGGAATGACCGCTCCCATCCCGGCGGTTTTCTTTCTGGAGTTTAGGCAGGGGAAAACGGAAGGCTTCGGGGTCTCCCGATTGGGCCAGTTTGTCGACAGCCGCCCCGCCGGGGTATCCAAAGCCGTAATGTTTGGCCACCTTGTCAAAGGCTTCCCCCACGGCATCGTCGATGGTGGCCCCCAATACGGTTATATCGTCAAAATCGTCCACCCGGCAGATAATACTGTGGCCCCCGGAAACCAGAAGTCCCAAAAAAGGATAGTCTGGGGGAGCCTCCCCTTCCCCAGTGCCGGACAGGAGCCGGGGGGCGTAGAGGTGGGCCAGTATATGATCCACCGCGATAAAGGGCAGGTTCCGGGACCAGGCAAAGGCTTTGGCAAAACTCAGGCCCACCAGGAGGGAACCCAGGAGCCCCGGCCTGCTGGTAACGGCCACCCCTTCGATCTGTTCCGGGCCCAGGCCGGCTTTGTCCAGCGCCTCCCCGGCCACCGCATAGATCCACTCCGTATGTTTGCGGCTGGCTATTTCGGGCACCACGCCCTGGTATTTGGCGTGAAAGGGAATCTGGGTCGCCACCACATTGGAAAGGATACGGCGGCCATCTTCTACTACCGCGGCGGCACACTCATCGCAGGAAGACTCGATCCCCAGAACTTTCATTTTTCCATCATGAACCGGGAAATAGTGGATAGGGAAAAACCCTCTGCTACCAGATCGGGGTACAGTCCTTCTAGTGTGGCGGCCAGTTCGGTAGACCAGGTGTGTCCAATCATCACCGCCGCGCCTTTCTGTTCCGCCTTCCACAACCCCTCGTCTATATACCGGATCATCGAAGCCTTTTCCTGAATGTTGTCGATAAACACGTCCCGCTCCCCGATTTTTATCCCCAGCCGCTTTGCCGCCGCCGGAGCCGCCGTTTCGGCGCTGGTTCTTGAATCGAGAAAATATATCCCATGTTCACGGCAAAAGGCAAGTATGGTCTCCATGGCCGCCTCGTCCATGGTGATTTTTGAGCCCTGATGGTTGTTCATCCCTGTTACGGGCCCGATCTCCGTCACATTGGCTGCCAAAACCGCCCGGATTTCCGCTCCGCTCATACCGGAATACAGCGCCCCCGGCCCGGGGTTTTGGCCTCCAATGGCCTCCATGGGCTGATGGAGGAAAACCTCCTTTCCCGCCGCCCGGATCCGCCGGGCCGCTTCCGCCGAATGGGGCAGCCCCGGCAGCACCGCAATGGTCAGGGGCCCCGGAAACCGGAGGAAGGGCTCCAGTTCCCGGAGGTTGTTCCCTGCGTCGTCGATCACAAAAACCAGGGTTCCCTTCCGGGCGGCAGGGCTTACCGCCGGAGGCCGCGCCGCTACGCCGGAGCCCGCCGCCGCTGCCGGAGGCCGCGTCGCCACACCGGAGCCCGCCCCCGCCGCCGGAGGCCGCGCCGCCTCACCGGAGCCCGCCGCCGCTGCCGGAGGCCGCGCCGCTACACCGGAGCCCCCCCCCGCCGCCGGAGGCCGCGCCGCCTCACCGGAGCCCCCCGCCGCTGCCGGAAGCCGCGCCGCTACGCCGGAGCCCGCCGTTTTTTCCCCCGAAGAACGGAAAAAGATAATTCCCCCGGAAACAAGGGCCGAAAGGCCGATTAAGACCGCCGTAAACGCCGCCGCCCGCAACGCATCCCGGACAAACGCCGTCCGCCGCCGCCGGGATGGCTTTTTCCGCGTCCGTGAAACCGGACGAGAACCGGTTTTTCTGGTTGATTTTCTTGCTGTCCGCATTACTATAAATGTCGGCGTTTTTTATATGGCTTCCCTATATACAGTTCCGCAAATCTTCCGCATAGGGCCGTATCTTTTTCAGAGCTCTAATCTCAATCTGGCGGACCGTTTCGGCGGAAAGTCCCATTTTTGCGCCGATCTTTTTCAGCGTATACCCCCCGGAATCGTCAAGCTGATAGCGGTACATAAGGATCCGTTTTTCCTGATCCTTCAGGCGGTCAAGGAAGCGCAGGGTTTCATCCCGCGAAGACTGCCGCAGAAAGGCCCGCTCGGGGCTGTAGGTGTAGTCCTCATGCATATCCACCGCTGAAAAAAATTCCTGATCCCCTGCATCCGCATCCAGCGAAACAAGGCCGTTGGTGATGCGGAGGATCGCTTCGATATCCTCCACGGGAACGCCGATTTCCCCGGCAATATCGCTGATCCGGGGCTGGTGCATCAGGGTCTGGCTGAGAACATGATAGGACCGCTGAATTTTTTTGAAAATTTCCTCTTTCCGGTGAGGCAGCCTGATCGTCCGGCGCTTGTTGGAAAGGAAACGTCCGATATACTGGCGGATCCACCAGCCCGCATAGGTCGAGAACCGGACTTTTCTGGCATGGTCGTATCTTTCCGCCGCATGGATAAGTCCCAGGTTCCCCTCCTGAATCATGTCCAGAAGCGAAACGTCCGCCGTCACATAGCCGCGGGCTATTTTAACCACCAGCCGCAGATTGGCGCTGATCAGTTTCTGACGGGCTTCTTCATCCCCCTGCCGGATCAGTTTGGACAGGTTCAATTCTTCTTCAAAACTCAACAAGGGTATCCGCCCGATCTGGTCAAAATAAGTCTGCAGCGAATCATCCCTGCCGCCGGTTTTACTGTTTTTTTTCATCCTACCTCCAACGCAGAAACACGCTGATTTTATTCACAGGTTATTGAACAAGTCAAATGTCTGTCCATAATGTAACCCCGAAGGGCCGCACATTGTGGACAGATTTTATCTGCCGGGAACCTTTTAAAAATTCAAGAATCCCGGCTGCCTGGGCTCCCGGATTCCCGGAATGTCCCCGTCTAGATATAGCAATTTCCGTGCCAAGAATTCCTTTTTTCTTCCGGTTTTTGTTAATTCCTTGTTATATAAGGAATTAGCGGGAGTCAAAAAAGCGGGCCCCGCGGCGGCGGCCTTTTTTTGTATGGAAATTCATACGCCTTCTTCACCCAGGCGTATAGAAAATATACTGCCCCTGTGGTATACTTTCTCCATGGAGTATGGGATACGTGTCCGGGAAAAGGGTGAAAACGTTTTTTACTATATAAACTGGTCTCCCCTTTCGCTGGCGGAGCGCTGGACCATAAATGCCAAAGTCCCCTCGGTGGCGGGGATTTATGAAATCTACTGGATGGACGAGCGCAAACGCCTGCGGCTCCTGAGCGTGGGGGATACCCATTACGGTGGGCTTAGAACGGAGATCCGCCGCCTCACGGACCCGGAACTGGCGGACAATGGGCGGACAAAAAAAATTCTTGAGGATGAGGAAATCTGGTTCCGCTACGCCCCTTCCAATTCGGCGGCGGTGATGGCCGATGTAATCTGGTTTTTCCGCGTCAGCTATTTCCCGGAAAATCCCGGCGTTTCCCATTCGGGCCGTTACCGGAAGATATTCCTCAACGAATCGGCGCCGGACAAACTGATCTGGGTTCCCTGAACGGATATGAAAAAAAGCTTGAAAAAAAAGTTCGGATGGACGGTTTTCAGGCGGGGGCTTTTTATCACCGTGATCCTCTTCGCCCAGATTGCCTTTCTCATTGCGCTTATCATCGGTTCCAGCAGGTCTTTTCGGTATATAAGCTGGATCCTCAACGTCCTGAGCATCATCGTATCGGTTCACATACTGAACAAAAAAGAAAAGGCCGCCTACAAGCTTACGTGGATTTTCCTCATTATGACGTTCCCCATCTTCGGGGGCATCCTGTATATTATCTTTTATTTTCAGTCCAACCCCCGAAAGCTGAAACGGCTTATCCGGCGGGCACAGGATCAATGCGGGCCGTTTTTTTCCCTGGCGGGGAACAGCCTGCCCTCGCTGGCCGCGTCCCTGCCGGAATACCTTCCCCAGGCCCATTACCTTCAACGCTATGCGGGCTTTCCCATTTACACCCGCACGCAGGCCGAGTATTTTCCCTCCGGGGAGGCCTTTTTTGTCCGCCTGCTGGACGAGCTGGAAAAAGCGGAGCGGTATATCTTTATGGAATTTTTTATTCTCCGCGAGGGGGTAATGCTGGATCCAATTCTGTCGATTATGGAAAGAAAGGCGCGGGCGGGGCTGGATGTGCGGATCATCTACGACGACCTGGGCTGCTTTTTGTCCCTGCCGCCCAATTTCTCCCGGCAGCTTGAGGCGCGGGGGATCAAATGTCTGGTCTTTAATCCCTTTAGGCCGATTTTTTCATCCCTCCAGAACAACCGGGATCACCGGAAAATCATCTCCATCGACGGCAAGACGGCCTTTACCGGGGGCATGAATCTGGCGGATGAATACATCAATGCCATTGATCGGTTCGGCCACTGGAAAGACGCCGCCATTATGATCACCGGAGAGGCGGCCTGGTCCCTGACCCTGATATTCCTCCAAATGTGGAACCTCAGGCGAAAGGAAGCCGCTCAGTACGAAACATTCTACCCCTGGCACAACAGCCCCTGCCCGGTGGAGTCCGACGGTTTTGTCCAGCCCTATGCGGACAGCCCCATTGACGATGAAAATGTGGGGGAACACGTATATATCCAGATTATCAACAGCGCCCGGAAATACGTATACATTAATACGCCCTACCTCGTGGTAGACGACAATTTGCTTTCAGCCCTGACCCTGGCGGCAAAAAGCGGGGTGGACGTGCGGATCATCACACCCCACCGCTGGGACAAGTGGATGGTGGCGATCTGTTCCCGTTCCTATTACCGGCAGCTTGTGTCCGCAGGGGTAAAGGTCTATGAATACACTTCCGGCTTCAACCACTCCAAGACCTTTGTATCCGATGACCGGGTTGCCACGGTGGGCACTACCAATCTGGATTTCCGCAGCCTCTACCTGCATTTTGAGTGCGGCGTCCTCCTATACAACAACAAAGCCGTCCGGTCGGTAAAGGAAGATTTTCTCAAAACCATTCCCGTCTCGCACGAGATTGCGTTGGCCGAATGTGCCCGGAATGTCTTCCAGAAAATCATCCCCGATGTACTTCGGATTTTTGCCCCGCTGATGTAATGGCCCTACACTTCAAAGCTGTCCACGATCCGGGAAATTGACGCAATCACCGCCTGATTGGTCAGGGCCAGTTCGGAAACTTCCTGTGCCCCGGTATTGACGGCGCTTATCCCTTCCGCCATTTGGGAAACGTTCCCGGCGATTTCCTGGGACTGGTTTTGCAGGGATCCGATCTCCCTGAGCATGGATTCATTGCCCTCGCGCATTTCTTTGGATCCGGTGCTGACTTCCGCGGTTACATCGTTCATCACTTTCAGGGCCTCCATGACCTGCCCTGCGCCTTCCCTCTGCTCCCTAATGGCGTTATCCACCTCCTGCACCAGTTTGCCCGTTTCGTCTACTCTGGAGGAAACCTGTGCAAAAGATTCTTCCGAGGCTTTGGCGTTTTTCACAATGTAGGTAATGGTTTCCACAATCTGCTTCAACTCGACGCTGATCTTCTGGGACTCGGCGGAAGAATTTTCCGCCAGCTTCCGTATTTCATCGGCCACCACGGAAAAGCCCCGGCCCGCATCCCCCGCATGGGCCGCTTCAATGGCGGCATTCATGGCCAGCAGATTGGTCTGGGCGGCAATAGTGGAGATGATCCGGTTCGCCTCCTGCAGGGCCCGGGACTGCTCCACAATCTCCTTGATCTTGACCCCGCTTTCCTGCTGTATGCCCCCCCCGGCGGTAGCGGCATCGTCCACGGTTTTAAACTGGATGGCCATTTTTTCCGTAACCTTGCCGATGGACGTGATGTTTCCGATCATTTCCTCCACCGCCGCGGAAGCCTGGCTCATGCTGGCCGCCTGGGTATTTATGGAGTTGTCCAGGGACTCGATGTTTTTTGCGATCTGCTGCACCGCCGCGGAAGATTCCGCCACGCTCCGCAGTTGTTCTTCGGTTTTCGCCTTGACCTGTTCCACCGCTTCGGAAATGCGGACCAGAGACGAGGCCATGCCGGAGGCATTCTCCTCCAGTTTCAGGCCCGATGCGGTCAGATCTCCCTGGCCGCCCTTGATGTCACGGATTCCGGATTCAATGTTTTCACAAAAACTGTTGACCATCCCCGCAATGGTTCCCACTTCGTCAACAGAGCAAATGGAAATCCGCCGGGTCAGATCTTTTTTTGTGGAGGATAAATTCTCAAGCTGCGCAATCACCGCATCAAAGAGGCTGGAGGTGCTTTTTTTCAGGGTAAAGGCCAGCGCGAAAACGATCAGCATCAAAAAGGAGATCAGGGCCGCCAGAACGCCCCAGTCTCCGCCACCCATGTCCAGGAGGTTCCCTCCCGCCCTGGTAATGATCAACAGGGTGGCGGAAAGGCAATAGAGAACCGCGATAATGGTTACCACTACGGGGATGATCAGCATCTTGATACTCTGCCGCCCCTCCCGCAGATCCCTGGGGTAATTATCAAGGGAGTTGGCGATCAGGGTCTTTGACACCAGCCGGTCTGTCAGCACATAGACAAAAGTTCCCGCCAAAAGTCCCAGCGACAAACAGACCAGATACAGGGCGGCCCCTATGCCCGGAGGAATTCCTACCGCCTGACCCTGGGCGAAAAGCGCCGCCAAAAGGATGTTTTCGAAGATCGTAAGGAGGGCGATCATTTTGAGGGGAACCGCGCCGATTTTTTTCAGGGCCCTGTTGTAGGCGTCCCCGGCGCTTTTGAAATTGGCGGCGTCGAAGAGCCGGGCGCTGATTCCCAGAATCAGGGATGTCAGCACGGCAAAGGCCAGCCCCGGCAGCCCCACCCGCGTCAACATGACGGAGAAGGGAACCGGGGGATCCCGGAACAGGAACAGGAGGATAAACACAATCGCCGCATTGCTTATGCTGCTGATACCGAGAATAATAAAAAAACTTATTTTTTTGTTCAAAATATGCTCCATAAGGAAGAGTTTAGGTATTATATATAAAAAAATTGTAGAAAAACAATAGAGGGCGGGGCGGGCTACAGATCAAGCTCCATTTGCCCCTCCGGGGATTCAAAGGCCGCGGAGGCCCAGTGGGCCGCCGCGGCGATGGACTGGGCCACGGGGAGAACCTGCGCCAGGGCGTAATGATCGTAGTCCAGCGGGGCATGGGAGAGGGCTGCAGGTTCCGCCCCGTTTTGGGTCCACACGTATTCCACCGTACCCCGGCGGTTTTTCCAGCCCAGGGCCCGGGCGGCCTTGACCTGGGGCGGGGTGGAGGCGGTGTAGGTCTCAGGGGGCCGGGACAGCCGTTTCCGGTAGACCAGTTCTCCGTCCAGCTCTCCCCGGCGGAGCTTTTTCAGGGTTTCCCGCACCCTGTCCTGAAAAGCCGCTTCCCCGGCCCCGGAAAAAACCAGTTCCAACAGTTCAAGCTGAAGCCGCCGGGCCAGCGGGGTCGAATCACTCCGCACCGCCTCCATGCCCTTCACCTCCACCCGGAGGGCGCCACCGGAGGGCGCCGTTCCCGGCGGCGCGGGTTCCTTCTCCTCAGGCTGCAGCAGGTAGCCGCCGTAGCCCTTGGCCCGGCCCCGGTTCTCCCCGTCGTCTCCCGTATTCCGCAGGGGGGGAATCAAAACACGGCGGTAGGCTTTTTCAAAACGGAGTTCGATAAACGATTCAAGCTGATACGCTTCCCGTATTTTTTCTCCAAGGAAGCGATTCGCCCCGGCGGCCAGCCTGCCGCCCCAGGCCGCAAAGTCCCGGTACGACGCGGCGTCCCCCAGCCCGGTTTCCACAAAAAGGGAATCCGTGTCGCCGTAGAGTACGGAAAAACCCTGTTCCGCAAACCAGTCCCGGGTAAGGAGGAGCCATTTCCGGGCGAAAGACGTTATGGCTCCCGCCAGATCGGTGCGGCCATAACGGCAGGCCCCGGTTCCCAAAACTCCGTAGAAGCTGTTCATCAGAATTTTATATACATGAGCGGCGGTTTCATCCCCTCGTTCAAGGGCTGTCCGGCGGGCGGCGAAATAGTCCGCAATCAGGGCGGGTAGAACCCCCGGCTGCCGGGAAAAGGCCGCGCCATTGGGGGCCCTAATGACCGGGCCGGGGGACCGGGCGGCCCTGGCATGGGAAAGGGGATCGATGTTAAAGGTCCGGATAATCGTCGGATAGAGGCTGCGGAAATCAAAAACCGCCACGTTGTAAAAAAGCCCTGGCCGGGGTTCCAGCACCGTCCCTCCGGCGGCGCCGGAAACCTGGATACCGTCCTCCAGCGGAGGCGGGGCAATGCCCCGGCGCCGCAGTTCCATGCCGTAGATCCGTTCAAAACTCGCCACGCTGGTCCACGCCTTGTCCAGGCTCACCCCGGTCAGGGCGGCCCGTTCCCTGGTCAGGCGGAAAAACCCGGTTTTGTCGAGGATCCGCAGAACCAGTTCCGCATCCCGGTAACAGTATTCCCCGAAGCGTTTCGGATCCGCCGCATACAGGCGATCCAGTTCGGCGATTTTTTCTTCGCCCGAAGAATGGACGGTTTTTCCTTCCCTCAAAACCGCCTGCGATACGGCCTCCAGCGAATAGCCGGAGGGCCCCCCCTCGCCGCCCAGCCCCCCGGAACGGCCCCAGGAACCGGAACGGACCACCCGCAGGGCGTCCAGCGCCTGTCGTCCGGGGATCAGCGCCGCGGCGGAACGGCGGCCCTTCCCCGAAGCCTCACCGGAAAAATACTTGGCCGCCTCTCCGGATCGTCCCAGTAAAAAGGGGACGCCCAGCCGGACGCAGCGGTCTGAAAGCCGGGCGAGATCAAAATCCAGAATGTTCCAGCCCGTCAGCACGTCGGGATCGGCCCGGCGGAGGTCGTCAATAAAAGCGGCCAACAGGGATTTTTCATCCGGGTGAAAAGCCACGCTCGTCCCGGCGGGATTCCCCGCCGCCTCCGCCGGAATCGCGCCCGGCATCCACACCCGGGCCAAACCGCCGGAAATTCGCTGCCCCCCGCCCGATTCCCCCGCCAACGCCAGGGCCGCCGCCCGGATTACCCCGGTTCGGACATCGGTTTCAATGTCGATGGAAGCAAGCCGGAGGGACACACCGCCGGATTCACCGCCGGGGCCGGATTCGCCGGGGGCCAACAATTCGCCGTCCCGGATGATCAGATCCACCCGGCGGCCCGGATACGCCCGGCCCCGGATTTCCAGCGGGCCCCGGATCTGTTTTTCCATCAGGAACAGATCCGCAGGTTTCGCATCTCTGTCGGGGCTGGGTATACCGGCGTTTTCCAGCGCCGCCACGGCCCGGGCCCGGTCTCCGTAACGGGAAAACCGGAGCCGGCAGAGCTTTTCTGCCCCCGAAAATGATTCCAGCGCCGCCGCATCTTCCTCAAAGGGCAGGCCCGCAAGAAGGGGCAGCGCCCGGATCCGGTCGCTGTCGTAAATGTGCAGGCAGGGCCGCCACCGTTCCTCCACCGCGGCAAAGGATCTGCCGTCCGCAAGGCGGCCCACGCAGTAGAGCCGGTCCCGCCTGAGATCCGCATAACAATGAACCAGAAAGCCCCGGAAAAGAGCAAGACCCTCCGCCCCGTTGCCTGCCGCTGAGCGGCAGGGGTTTTGTACCATAGGGGTACTATACAAAAAATATAAGCCCGCTGCATATGTGGAACCCCTGCTGCCCGGAAGAAAACAGCGAGGCCGGTCGCCGCGCCATACCGCCGCGCTTGCCTTGAACCGGATGCGCCGGTATAGTACTCCTATGGCCGATATTTTTGAGTACCTTTCCTGGCGGGGCGATCTCGACTTTGCCCAGTCTCCCTTTAACCCGGTGGACAACATTATCCTCACCCACCTTTCCTATATCCCCCTGGACAACATCGTGCCGGGGCCGGAACAAAAAACCGGCATGACCATTGCGGAGGCGGCAGACCTGTTTGCCGGAGCCTTCAACAAAAATCCCGAAGCGTTCCGGAACATCCTCATATCCAAAGAAGACCCCCGGTTTTTCGCGGTCCTCGGCTCCAGCGGGCGTTACGGGCCCCTGAAGATCCGGGGCTATGTGAACCAGATTGATCCGGGCCGGGAAAAACAATTCGCCGCCCTGACGATCATCACCGGGGATGGCTCCGCCTTCATCGCCTACCGGGGGACCGATATGACGCTGGTGGGCTGGAAAGAAGATTTTAACATGAGCTTCAGCGCCGCGGTTCCCGCCCAGATGGAAGCGGTTGCGTACCTTGAAAAAATGGCGAAACAAATCCGGGGCCCCCTGCGGATAGGCGGCCACTCCAAGGGCGGGAACCTGGCGGTCTACGCTGCGGCTTTCTGCCATAAAAAAATTCAGTCCCGGATCACCGTGATCTACAACAATGACGCGCCGGGCTTTAACCAAACGGTGATAGACAGCCGGGGTTATCAGGCCATCAGGAAAAAAATCAGCGCCTTTGTTCCCCAGGACTCGGTGATCGGTATGCTCTTTGATCATGATGATGATTACACGGTTGTAAAAAGTTCGCACACGGGCCTGATGCAGCATGACGTGTATTCCTGGGAGGTGATCCACAACGACATTGTCCGCCTGGAACGGGTAACTGAAGGCAGCCGCTTCATCGACCGGACCCTCAAGGAATGGATCGGCGGCCTGGACAAAACCCGGCGGGAACAATTTATCGAAGCCCTGTACGCCATTCTCGGATCCACCGAGGCAAAGTCCTTCCCGGAGCTTACCGAAGGCTGGTTCAAAAATTCCGGCATCATGATCCAGTCCCTGACCAGCGTTGATGAAGAAACCAGAAACATGATCTTCAGCACCATCGCCGGCCTGTTCAAGGCAGCAAGAAACAACATCGACACCCTGCTGCCGAAACCCGCCGCAAAAAAAAATTCCCCGGCGGCCCCCAAACAGGCCGGCCATGACTGAACGGCACAGGGCGTTCTGGGCGCTTATCGCCTGCGTTCTCTTTTGGGGCCTCTCTTTTATTTCCATAAAGGTGACGATCCCGGTTTTCCCGCCCATGACACTGGGGCTCTTCCGCTTTATTCTGGCCCTGGCCTTTCTTTTTTTTATCAAACTCAAATTCGCGCCGGGGGAACGGCTGCGGCTCCGGGACATTCCCCTCCTCTGCGGAGCGGGAATCACCGGCGTTACCCTGTACTTCTTTTGTGAAAACAACGGCGTGGCGCTGGTAACCGCATCGGAAGCGTCCATCATCACCGGGGCCATTCCGGTGCTGACCATGACGGCGGAATGGGCCGGGGGCCGGATCTCCCGCCGCCGTCCGGTTCGGGCGAATCCGGCGGCCCTGCCCCCGGAACGGCTTGGCTGCCGCCGCTGGCTGGGGGCGTTCATTTCCATGGCCGGAGTCTGGATGGTGGCGGGGGCCGCCTTCGCCCTTTCGGGAAGCCTCCTCGGTTATGCCTACATGGGCGGCGCCGCCCTCAGCTGGGTGGCCTACTGCTTCCTTACCCGCCCCCTTTTTGCCCAGTGTTCCCGCATTTACATTGTGTTCTGGCAGTCGCTTTTCGGGGCCGCCGGATTCCTGCCCTTCGCCATAGCCGAATACCCTCAATGGAACCAGCCGGATATTCCGGTTCTCCTCCACATCGTTTTTCTGGGAATCTGCTGTTCCGCCCTGGGCTACTGGCTCTACGCCCATTCCCTGGAAGTCCTGGGCGTTTCAGTCTCATCGGTCTTTATCAATTTTATCCCCATGATTACGGTGATTGCGGGTTTCTTTATTCTGGGGGAACGGCTTACGATCCTCCAGTGGGCCGGGGCCGTCCTCGTGGTGTCCGGGGTGTACCTTGCCATGGGGAAAACGAAAATTCGGGAACATTCCGGGAGCTCCCCTGCGTAACAAAAGAGCCGGTAACGGCAAAGGCGCCCCATAGGGGGATAGCGGAAGACTTGCCGATGACGCAACAGATTCAGTTTTGTGTAACCCGAAGGGTTACACAAAACCCCGTATTTGAGGCGGCAAAGCTGGAGCGCAAGGGGCGCCCAATACGGCAGGCGAAATATTGAGCCTGTTTTATAGTCCGGTAACACGGCGCCCCCCTCGATAAAGTACAAGTACCCTATAGGGGGGTAGCGGAAAAGCCGTAGGCTTTGG
>JAISBS010000074.1 GCA_031266075.1 Treponema sp. | reverse complement strand
AAACAGCGGGAATTCTCACGGATACAGCAGGAATATCAACAAAAGGTCCGGGAAGCGGAACAGGGGAAACAAAAGGTTTTGGATTCCCGGCGGGAACTGGAACGGTGCATACAGGACGGGGAATCAAAAATCAGGCTGCTTGAACGGGACGCCGGGAAGTTTGATAAAAACTGCCCAACCTGCGGGCAGGAACTGCCGGCGGATAAACTCCGGGAGCTGACCGAACGGCGGGACCGCGCGGCGGCGCAGATTAAAGAACGGCAAAATGAAATTACCGGCTTCCAGGCGGATATTAATGACCGGGCAGAAACAATCAAACAGATGACCGAGACCCTTGCGGCTCTTGCCTTTGACGAACCCCGGCCGGAGGCGGATGAGCCCTTCGATGATACGGCGCTCCGGGAGGCCCAGGCGGCCCAGGGGGAAATCGACATCACCGGTGTCAGGGACTCCCTGCTTAAAGCCGCGGAGGCCCAGGCCCGGATTGAACAGCTTGCCGCCGCGATTGCCGCGAACAGTAAAATCCTTGATGAGCGCAAGGCCGAACTGGCGGCGCTGGAAGCCGCGGCGAACCCGGCGGTTATTGCCGGGCTGGCGGGGGCACGGGACAAGCACACCGCCCTGACGGCGGACTATACCGAAGCGCGGGAAACCATTGCCCGGCTGGAGGCGGACCTGGCGGGCCGGGAGGAACGGCTGGCGGGGATTGAGGCGCGGGAAGCGGAACTGGGGACGCTGCGGGAAACGCTGGCCGCGGCAAAGGCCGAAGGGGCGGAGTGGGATTTGATTGCCCGCGGGTTTGGCCGGGACGGCATTCAGGCCCTGGAACTGGACGCGCTGGCGCCGGGGATCGCGGAGACGGCGAACCGGATTCTCTCCAGCGCCTACGGGGAGCGGTTCAGGATTGAGATTCGCACGACCCGCACGGGCGGCGCGGGGAAGAAGGCCCGGCAGATTGAGGACTTCCTGATTTACGTCATTGACGCGGCGGACGGGGAGGCGGTGCTGCTGGACGACAAGTCCGGCGGGGAATCGGTGTGGATCAAGCGGGCGATTTACGACGCCTTCGCGGTGATCCGCAAACGGAACACGGGTTTCGCGTTCCGTACCTGTTTTCAGGACGAGGCGGACGGGGCGCTGGACAGCGCGGCCAAGACGGCGTACTGCCGGATGCTGGAAGCGGCCCACGCGGAAAGCGCCCTGCGGCACACGGTGATCATTACCCACAGCGAAGAGGTGAAGGCGATGATTCCGCAGAAAATTGACATGGAGGAATTATAAGATGATCGAGAAAACCATACCCGTCGACGAAATTGAAAGCACGCCCAACCGCGAAAACGGCGGGGACGGGGACATCAAGATTCTGGCCGAGGACATCAAGCACAACGGCCTCATCAACCCGGTTACGGTGAAATGCCGGATATCGCCTTCCAAGGACGGCATGGTCCAGGACGTTATACTTATTGCCGGGCGCCGCCGCGTTGCCGCGGCCCGGCTGCTGGGCTGGAAGGAAATCGTCTGCCGCATCCTTACGGATGACGAGATCGAACACGCGGACGAGATAGCCCTGTCCGAGAACGTGAACCGGCTGGCCATGCACCCGCTTGACGAGGCGGTTTATTTTAAGCGCCTTCTTGAAAGCGGGGAACCGGTACAGTCTATCGCCAAACGGTGTGACCGCACGGCCTCCGGCATCTGGCAGCGCGTCCAGCTCCTGGAACTTTCCCCGGACATCAGGGAAATGTTCCGGGAAGGGAAGCTTGATCTTCAATCCGCCGCCATGCTGAAAAGCCTGGATGAAAAAGAACAGGCTGAATTCGTGAAAACGAAGAAAAACTACGTCGGCGTCCTAAGCGCATGGTCGGTTTCAAGTTTCATCCGGGGCTTGCATAACGACGAGGTATACAAATTCCTGGGGAAGGACTGCGAAAAATGTAAAACGCGGACTTTCTTTACCGAGAAGTCGCTGTTTCCGGAAGCCGAAATTAACCATGATTCCTGCCTTGACCACGGGTGTTATGCCCGGAAATGGACGAAACTGCTTGAAGGCCGTGTCAAAAGCCTCAAGGGGGAACACCAGAGCCATGCGGCGGCTTCCCTGATCGTTTTCAGTTATACGGTGAATCTGCAAAGAATACTCGGCAAGAACGTGACGCTTGACGGGACGGACTACAGGATCGCCGAGCGCGACTGGTCCTCTTTCTCCGACACGGGAGGCGCCGGGGAGGAGCCCTGTGTTTTCGTTTCGGCTGACGGCGCCAAACTCAAGGTGTCGCCGGTGTACCGGAAAGCCGTCAAAGAAACCACTGACTTGAAGGATTTTTCCGCGGAACTGAAGCTGCTGGACCTTCCGAAGAAGGAGGACGCCGCGGTCCGGGAGGCCCTGAAAGCAAAGAAAATCGATCACTATGCTTTCACGGAAAAAGTCCGGGAGCGCGTCCTCTCCGGGCTGATAGCGGCCCGCGCCGCGGATCTGGCCTCAAGCCGGGGGGACGCCGGGCTGCTCCTGGGGAACGCGTTCCGTCATCCGTCGGCGAAGGATAAAAAGATTTTCAGCCTGTTCACGGGGAAGGAGTATGCCGGCAGCACGGAGGAAGCCCTGAAGCTGGGCGATACGGCGGCGTTCGCGCTGTTATACGCCCTGTCGTTAAGCGAATACGACATCCCGACGGTCTGGTCCGGCGAGAAACCGCCGGCTGTTTTTGGCTGGAGCGGGCTGGCCCCCGGGGAAATCAAAAAACTGTATCAGGAAGCAATCCGGGAACGGCTCCCGAAACCGAAGGCAGAGAAGCCGCCTGCGAAGGCGGCAAAGGGGAAGAAAAAATCATGAAGAACAGGCTGACAGATCTCAACAATCATCTTTTTGCCGAACTTGAACGGCTCTCGGAAGAGGATTTGGTTCTGGATAAAGAAAAACTGGAAAATGAATCCATACGGGCACAGATGTTATGCGGGGTCTCAATGCAGATATTGGCCGCCGGGCATCTCATGGCAAAATCCTATGATATGGCTGACGGATCGTTTGGCAAAACGAAACTTCCTGATTTTTTTGGGGACGGGGAAACTGATACCGGTAAACCCATAATCACGCATAAACCGTTTCTTTTAAGAAAAGATGCGTAAGTATACCCCGGAAGAAATCCGGTTTATCAGAGAAAATATCGCCGGGCGCAGTTATGCCGGTATGACCGATCTGTTTAACAGGCATTTCGGCCTGCGGGGAAAGAAAAAACTTTCCTTTGGACAGATGAAGGGTACCCTAATACGCCGCAGGATAGGAAACGGGCTGTCCGGGCTTTTCCTTCCCGGCTATACCTCCGCTAACCGCAAACCGGTCGGAACCGAGTGTTCGGGCGGCAGCGGGTATGTAGTAATAAAAACCGCCGATCCCAGTGTGTGGAAATACAAGCATGTTGCAATTTGGGAGAAAGCTCACGGCCCGGTACCCAAAGGCCATGCAATTATGTTTGCCGATGGAAATAAATCAAATCTGCGCCTGTCCAATTTGCTTATGGTATCCCGAAAAAATATTGGCGTAATGAACAGATTCGGTCTTATCTTTGACCATAAAGATTTGACCAGAGCCGGCAAGACGATTGCGGACATTAAAATACTGATCGCCAAACGCACAAAGGGCGGAAAATCACGAAACAGGAGGAACGGTCATGACCAGAGAAGAACTGCAAAAACGGTACGCCGAGTACGAGCGGAAACTGGACGATCTGAAAGAGGCTGCGCCGGAAAACCCGATATGTGAAATGGACACCGCTGGCAGAAATCTTATTGCGGTTTATATCACAAAACATGATGAGCTTGAAATTACAAAACGCCATTCCAACGGAAACGTCATGGGGGCGGTAACGCTTTCTGGCGACGAAGCGGAAAAACTGTATCACTTTTTAGGAGGCTTGTATAAAGACGCTATAGCCGAACTGGAATCCCGGCCCCGCTGGGAGACGCCGGAACAGCGGGAAAGGCGCACGGGGGAGAAGTGGCCGGATAATGCGGCGGTGTACTTCAACAGCTGGTTTCCTGCCAGCGATTTCAAATATGTACCTGGAATATGGCAGTTAATGGAATTGAAGCTGGCCTCGCTGGCGGCAGAACGCCTGAATTTTGAGAAGGTAAAGACTGCGATTGTTTGCGCCACCGAAGCCGGGCCGCCGCCTGACGGGTGGAGGCCGGAATGAAAGAAACCGTAAAGCATCAGGCCGGAACATTTACAGGAATTCCCCGCGGCGATTTTGAGGCATTTGAGAAGCTGAAAGCCGGGCTGGAGAAGCTGGGATACAATGTCCAATTTTCAGCGGAAGAAGCAATAGAAGCCGCCAGAAAGGGGAAAAAGGATGAGGAACGGTAATGGATAGCTCGACAAAACAGCGGTACATATCAACGTCCATCTGGTCGGACGAATGGTTCGACACGCTTTCGATACAGGAAAAACTGGTTTATTTTCACCTGCTTACCAACGAGTTTACCAACGCGGCGGGGGTGTACCATTTCTCGCTGAAGCAGGTCCGCATAGACCTGGACATATCCCGGGACGAAGTAAACGCGGCGATTGGGAAGTTCGAGGCGGCGGGGAAAGCGTACTTTTTCAAGGAATATATCATCATTCCGAAGTGGCTGAAACACCAGAAAATATCCGAGCGGAGCAAGATGTTCCTGGGCGCGCTGGCCATTTTGCGGGGGCTGCCGGACGAAATCAAGGGGTTTATCGCCGACCGGAAGCATTACGATTTTCCTGTGGAAAAATACGTGCAAATTCCTTCTATATATAGGCTATGCCCTGTAGAGGATAGCCTATGCCTTAAAAACGATAGCCTATCGGAAAATGGCGGTAAAAACGGGATAGGCTATGCCAAAAAGGATGAAAATTCGGCCCACGATTCTGATTCTGATTCTGATCTTGATCTTGATCTTGATCTTGGTGGCGGTGGCAGATCTGATCACTCTGATCCCCCCGCGCGCGAAAACCCGGTTCGGGAAGAACCGCCGCCACCGCAGCTTTTAAACACCATCAGGAAAAAGGCCGCGGCGGCGGGGTTTGCCGTCGGCGGCTCCATTGCCCGGAAGTTTTCCGCGGCCGGGATTGACCCGTCGTGGTTTTCGGGGCCGCATGATTTTCTTGAGTTCATGGCGCACAATGTCAGGGCGAAATACCCCGGCGAGCCGCCGGAACGCCAGCGGGACATTTTCCTCAGCGCCATCACCTGGGACAATCTGCGCGAAACGTATCCTGAATGGCGGGAACGGCAGGAGGGCGCCGAAAAACTCCGGAGGGCCGCGCACGCGCGGGATCACCCGCCTGAAACGTGCCGGTGCGGCGGCGCGCTCCTTCCCGACGGGCGCTGCCCGTCCTGTTCCGGCAAATACGAGTTCGAGAATTCCCGCTGGGTATACGAACCGCCCAGCGGCAGGACTTTTGCGGATATTCTTGAGGGGATACGCGGGAAGGAGATCCCCAAAGAGATGCCGCCGGGGCTTGAGTTTTAACCGGGAGGGGGCGATTTATCAGGCGGAAAAAAAGGCGCGCCGATTACGAAAAATTATATAACATTCTCCTGCGGGAACCGTTAGACTATGCGAAGATCAGGGCGGCGACGGGGATTAAGAGCGGCGGCGGGATTGAACAGATCATTGACGCGCTGACGCTCCGGTATCCCCTGTACCAGGTTCGCAAAGGGGTGTACGGGCTCCTGAAGGAGGGGGAGGATGACGAAAAAACCGGTGAAGAAACCGGCGGCGAAATCAAGGCCGGCGGCGAAAAAACCCGCTGATAAACAGCGGAATAACAGCGGGAAACGGGGCCGGCCGTTCGCAAAGGGGGAATCGGGGAACCCCAAAGGGCGGCCGCCCAAGGGCGAGTCTTTGACCGACGTGCTCAAGACGGTGATGGGCGAAGAGGGCAAGGTACTGGCGGCGGAAAAGCTGCTGGACATGGCTTTTGGCAAAGGCCGCCGGCCGCCGTATTTCCCGGCGCTGAAATATTTGTTTGACCGGACGGAAGGGGAGCCTGTCAAGGCGATTGCGGCGGCGGTGGAGAACACCGGAATTTCCGTGGTCCTGCTCCGGGAAAAACAAACGGTCGAGGAGGGGGAGGAACAATCATGAATAAAATAATTCTGTGGGAACCGCAGCCGAAACAGGCGCGGGCGCTGGAAAGCGCCGCCTTCGAGCTGCTCTACGGCGGCGCCGCGGGCGGGGGAAAGAGCGTTTTTCTTCTGGCAGATTTCCTGTACGGGGTGAACAGGTGGGGCGAAGACTGGTCGGGGATACTGTTCCGCAAGACCTACAACGAACTGGAGGAGCTCATCAAACGGGCGAAGCAGTTGTACCTCCCCCTGGGGGCGCGGCTGACCGACAAGGGCCGCATGTTTGTTTTCCCCAACGGTTCGGCGCTGAAGTTCCGCTATCTGGAGCACGACGGCGACGTGGAACATTACCAGGGGCACCAGTACACCTGGGTGGGGTTTGACGAGCTGGGGAACTACGCGACGGATTACGCCTGGCGCTACATGATCAGCCGGACGCGCTCGCCTGCGGGGGCGGACTGTTATATCCGCGGGACGGCGAACCCCGGCGGGAAGGGCCACGCCTGGATCAAGACGCGGTTCATCGACGACTTTGTGCCGGGGAAGGTGTACAAGCATCTTGACCCGGATACCGGGCTTTCCACTACCCGGTGTTTTATTCCCTCCACGCTGGACGACAATCTTATCCTGATGAATCAGGACCCGGCCTACGCGGCCCGGCTCAAACAGATGCCGGGCCATCTCTACCGTGCCCTGCGCTTCGGCGACTGGGACGTGTTCGCGGGGCAGGTGTTTGACGAGTGGCGGCGGGAACGGCACGTGGTGAAGCCGTTTGCCCTGGACCCGGGAAGCTGGAAGAAGTTCTACAGTTTCGACTGGGGTTTCGCCAAACCGTTCAGCCTGGGGAAGTGGGCGGTAAACGCGGAGGGCCGGATGGTCCGCTACGGGGAGTGGTACGGCTGCGCCAGGGACGAGATGGACACGGGGCTCCGCATGGGCGCGGAGGAGGTGGCGGGAAAGTGCTGGGCCATGGCCATTCAGGAGGGGGTGAGCGAGATGGTGGCGGACCCGGCGATCTGGAACAGGATCGACGCGGGGCCCAGCGTGGCGGACAAGTTCAAGGCCGCGGGGTTCAGGATGATCCAGGCGAATAATGACCGGCTCAACGGCCTTGCCATGATGCACCAGCGGATGATTACGGACGGGGAGGACGGGTTTCCCATGCTGCTGGTATTTGACCATTGCCACGCCTTCATCCGCACGATTCCGACGCTGACCCCGGACGAACACCACCCGGAGGATGTGGATTCAAGCCTTGAAGACCACGCCTACGACGAGGCCCGGTACGCGATCATGAGCAAGTTTGCCAGGAATCCGGTATCCGCGCTCCGGCGGCAAAACGGCGCATGGGAGTTCGGGAGCCGGGAAAAATGGGACCCGCTGGCCTAGAAACCGGGTAAATCCCGAAAAAAGGCGGAAATTCGCAAAAAAAATAAAAAATTCTGCGAAAAGTATATAACAAAATCAAAACTTGTGATCTAAAATCCGGCCTTATGGACACGGACAGGGAACTGATCGAGGACATTCAGAACCGGCTTGAGTACCTCAGGGGCGAGCGGGCGAAGCGGGAAGCGGACTGGAACGAGGTGCAGAGGTGGGTGGCGCCGTCGGTGCTGAAGTTTGGCGGCACGGAAAAAATCCCCACCCGGCCAAAGCGGTTCACGAGCCGCCCGTCCAACTACCTCAAGACCCTGGTATCCGGGATTACCGGCTATTCGATTTCGCCGAACATCCTCTGGCAGAAACTCTCCCTGGCGGATACGGACCTGCTGGACAGCTACGGGGTAAAGGACTGGCTTGAGCGCGCGGAACGGGCGCTGTACGCGGAGTTTTCCCGGTCGAACCTCTACGCCCAGGTTCCCAAGCTTATCGGCGACGCCGCGGCCTACGGGCACGGGGCGATGCTGATTGACGAGGACGTGCTGAACGCCCGGCTCCGGTTTACGGCGCTGCGGCTGCCGGAGTTCTACCTGGACAGTAACGAGTATGACGAGGTGGAGACGGTGTTCCGGTATTTCACCATGACCCTCCAAAACGCGGCGTCCTTTTTCGGGGAGGAGAAATTAAGCCGGGTTACGCGGCAGGACTACGGGGACAAAAAAAAGCGGAACAACGAGATCAGCATCATCCACGCGGTATACCGCCGGCAGGATTACGATGAGGAGAAACAGGACCGGAAAAACATGCCCTTCGCGTCGGTGTACGTCGAGGACGGGCAGGACCACCTGATTGAGGAATCGGGCTACCATGATTTTCCCTACGCCGTTTTTATCTGGGACAAGATTGCCGGGACGGGCTACGGGGAATCCCCGGCGATTTACGCGCTTGACGACATACGGCTTTTGAACAAGACCGAGGAGGCGCGGCTCAAGGCGGCCCAGCTTTCCGCGGAACCGCCGGTGAACGCGCCGGACGACATGCGGCCGGAGGTCGAAGTGGTCCCCCGGATGAACAAAATTGCCCCCAACGGGATTGCCCCCGGCGGGAAGGCGGGCCGCGGGCGGGACCTTATCCTTCCCGGGCTGGTCAATTACTACGACACGCCGGACAAGGTCATGACGCCGGTCAACGTGGGGATGAACTTCCCCGTCACGATCGAGATTACCAATTCGGTTGAGGAGCGGATCCGGGACTGGTTCAACGTGGATTTTTTCCTGATGCTCCAGCACCGGGGGGCGGGGCGAGACCCGATGACCGCGACGGAGGTGATGGAGCTCCAGGGGGAGAAGGCGGCGGTGCTCTCCGACCTCGTGGTGAACCTGAACGGCGCGCTCAGCCGGATTATCCAGCGGAGTTTCAACATCCTCTGGCGGCAGGGGAAGATCCCGCCGCCGCCTGACGTTATCGCCCGCGGCGGGGCGAAGCTGAAGGTTGACTTTATAGGCCCGCTGGCCCAGGCCCAGAAGCGGTTCCACGAGACCGGGGGGATTGGCCAGAGCCTGCAGATTGCGGGGGCGATTGGCCAGATTGCGCCGGCGGCGCTGGACGTGGTGGATTTTGACGAAATGATGAAAAACGGGATTGAGGGCGCGGGGATCAGCCAGCTTGTCATCCGGGAGGATGAGGACGTCGCGAAGATACGGCAGGCCCGGATACAGGCGGAGGCGGAGGCCCGGCGGCAGGCGCTGGCCATGGAACAGCAGAAAAACGTCCTGGGGAACTTCAACAAGCTCAACGAGCCGCTGAAACCGGGGACGGCCCTTGAGGCGATAGGCAGCCAGATGGCGGGAGGGGGACGGTGACCGGCAAACAAAAACAGGACAGGCGGGAGAAAGAAAAGCGGGGCATCCTGCTTGAGGTGTTCGGGACGCCGCGGGGGGCCGAGGCCCTGAACATCATCCTTGAGGATCTGCGGTTTTTCCACTGGACGGACAGCGAGGCGGAACGGGCCCTGAATGAATACGCGAAATTTTTTGTCCGGGAGCGGCTGGGGGTGGCCGATACGCTCCGCATTGCGGAAGCGGTCATGGCCGAAGCCAGCCAAAGCCGGGGGAGGGAATAGATATGGCCGAAGGAACGACGGCGGTTGCGCCTGATACGGCTTCGAGTTCGGGGGGGAGCGGCGGCCAGCCGGCCGGAAGCCCTGAATCGCTTTCAAGCATTATGGCTGGCGCTTCTGGCACGGACCCGCAGGGTTCGCCGAAGCCCGCAGCAGAAGCCGGAAACGGGGGAGGCGCGGGGGGAGGAACGGAAGGGGCGAAGGCGCCCGCGTGGCATGAACAGCTGCCGCCGGAACTCAAGGGGAACGCCGGACTGGCGGAGTACCAGAAGGTGGGGGACATGGCGAAAGCCCTCCTTGACCTCAAGGGAAAGGCCGGCGTGAATCTTCCCGGAGAAAAGGCGGGCCCGGAAGAGCTTGCCGCCTTCTGGGAGAAGCTGGGGCGGCCCAAAGAGGCGGGGGCGTACAGTTTTGCCAAAGACAGGGAAAATGCCGAAATAGCCCGGATGGCCCACGCGGCCAACCTGACCGAAAGCCAGGCCGCGGCGCTGTTTCAGCAGCTGAAAACATTCGGGGCCTCCCGGATGCAGGAGACGCGGCAGGCCCAGACCGCCGAGCTGGCGGAGACCGAACAGAAGCTGAAAGCGGAGTTCGGGAGCCGCTACGCCGAGAAGGTCGAGTTCCTCAAACGGGGGCTGGCGGCCGCGGGGCGGAACGTGGGGGCGGCGCTGCAAAACGCCGGCATCGCGGGGAATCCCGACATTGTCCGGGCGTTTATCCGGTACGGCGAACTGACCGCCGAATCGGGGGGCGCCCGCGGAGGTTCCGCCGAGAGGCAGAAATCCCTCATGGAGGGAGGGACCTTTGGTTATCAAACTTAGGAGTTATCTATGACGTTAAACATGGTTGACCTGATGACTGCCCTTGAGGTGGTCAAACGGGCAAACAGCCCCGACGCGTATCTCATCATCGAGGCACTGCTTCAGACCAACGAGATGCTGCGGGACATGCCGGCCGTCCAGGCGAACGACGGGGCGATCCACACCACGCTGCGGCGGATGACCCAGCCGGGCGGCCAGCACCGGATGTACAACCAGGGCGTGGAGACGAAGGCGAGCCAGACCAAAACGATCCAGGACCGGATTACGATGCTGGAGGCTTACGCGGTGGTGGACAAAAAGCTCGCCGAGCACGGCGGGGACGTGGCGGCTCTCCGGCACTCGGAGGCGGTGGCGTTCCTCAACGGCATGGGCATCGACCAGGCCCGTGATCTCATCTACGGGAATTTCCGGCAGGACCCCGCGGAGATTGACGGCCTGGCCACCCGGCTTTCAAAGCTGGACGGACGGAACGTGATCGGCATGGGGGGGACGGGTTCGAACCTGACCTCCCTGTACCTGGTGGCGGCGGGGCCGCAGTTCTGCCATTTGATTTACCCCCGTGGTTCCGCCACGGCGGGGGTTTCCCGGCAGGACCTGGGGGAACAGATCTGGAAAGACGCCGACGGGAAGTCGTTCCAGGCGCTGGTGGATCACTTCACGGCGGATTACGGCATCGTGATACGGCACCCGGACGCGGTGAAACGGATTTGCAACATCCCCGACGACGTGGACCCGGCGGATCTGGTGGATACGATTCTGGCGCAGCTCCGCAGGCTCCCCAAGGGGGCGTACAACATTACGGTGTATGCCAACGCCTCGATCCTCAACATTCTGGACAAGTCCGCCCGTGACCGGCCGAACGTGATTTATCCGACGACGGACCCCTGGGGGAAACCGCTGACGATGATCCGGGACGCCCGGCTGCGGCAGGTGGACGCCATTCTGGATTTCGCCGAAACCGCGGTAGTGTAAGGAGCGTTAAATATGGCGAATGTGATTTATGACAAGCTGCATGATTTCGGGACGGTGACAACCCCGGCGACGGGGGCGCTGCCGAACATCCTCAACCTGGGGGAGGCCAGCGCGGAGCGGATGACGGTGGACTTCCGCTGCGCGGGCCTCGTGGGGGGAACTTCCCTGGCCTTCTCGGTACAGGGGTCCGCCACCGAGGGCGGGACCTACACGGCCATTGTGACCGGCGCGGCGATCCCGCTGGCGGATCTGGGGGCCGGGGTGTACCAGCTTCCCGTCCCCCGGACGAAGTTCAGGTTCCTCAAGGCGGCCATGACCGCCGCGGGGACTTTTACCGGCGGGACGGTCCAGGCGGTCCTCAACACCTACGTGGGGAAATAAGCCGTGGCCAAAAAAAACGTGAATACCGCGGCCAATCCGGCGGCGGGAGCGTCAACGGCGGCGGCCCTGGCGGCGGCGCAGAATACGCCGGTGCCCCCGGACGCGCCGAAGGGCCGGCCGGGGAAACAGTGGGTGTGCCTGGAAGACTGCCTGCTTGCCGACGGGTTCCACTACAGGGACTCGGTGGTAACGGCGGCGGTTTGCCCGCCCCATTTCGGGCCCGTTCCGGAGCCTCCGGAGCGGGATGAGTAAAAGCGGGGGGCCCCCGCGGGGGCCTCTTTTGAAACGGGAGGGAAGCCGTGAACATGGACCGGGGCATCGTGAACCGGGCGCTGCTGGATGTGGGGGAGCATCCCCTGTCTGACGGGGACGTGCGGGACAAAAACACCGCGTACCGGAGCTGCAAAGAGTATTACATCGACACGTTCCTTGAGGCCCTCTCGGAGGTGGAATGGACCGGCGGCCGGAAGCGGGCAAAGCTGGTACGGACGGGGCGGCCCGTCCTCCCGGATGAACGGTTCCCGTTCGCGTACGATATGCCCTTCGACTGCGCCAGGCCCGTTGAATCGCAGAATAACGAATTCTTTCTGGTGGAGGACCGGATCATCTACACGGACGTTCCGGACGCGGAGCTGCTGTATGTGTCCGACGGGAAGATCCTGCGGCCTGTGGCGGCGGTTTCCGCCGGGCGGCCGGGGGACGTTCCTGACATGGAGTACCTCTCCGCCGGGCCGCCGGGGACACAGCCGGAAGTGACGCTGCGGGCGGGGAAGCCGGCGGACATTCTTGCCGCGTTCCCGGAGGACCCGGAACCGGCGGACGATTTCCCGGATTACCGCCGCCTTGAGTACGAACCGAAGTTTTACGAATACATCGAACGGATGCTGGCTGCGAAGCTCTCCATGAAGATGACCGACCAGCCGGCCCTGCACGTCCAGTTATTGCAGGAAGCCATGCTTGTCAGGCAGGAAGCCGTCAAGGCCAGCAAGAGCCGGCGAGCGGCGAAGCCGGAGCCGAAACGGTGGTGGACGGAGGAGATATTCGGATGCTGATTACGAACTTCGCCGCCGGCGAACTGTCGGAAACGCTCTTCGGCCGTACCGACCTTGGCCAGTACTACAGCGGGGTGTCGCGCCTTGAAAACTTCGACGTGATACCGACGGGCGGCATTTCCCGCCGGAGCGGGATGAAGCGGCTCCCGGTGCGGGACACGGACGGAAATCCCGTGACACTCGGGGAGGGGCGGATTATCCCGTTCATCGTGGACCGGGAACACAGTTTCCTCTTGTTCCTCGCGCCGGGGAGCATATCGGTACTGGACGGCGGCGGGACGGTGCTGGATACAAAAGAATCGTTTGTTTACCCGGTCAGTTACGAAGCGGACAACGCCGTTACCCCCGAGGAAGAAGGGAACACCGTGCTCGCCGATATTCCCGATCCCGCGGACGGGGGGGGTGGCGCTGGTAAAGGCCGACGAGACGATGCGGGGGGAGGCGGCAAAGTACCAGTACCACGCGGACGGCGGGGAGTGGCGCCTTGTGGAGGATTTCCTCCTGTACGGGGACATGGCGGACATACACGAGGCGCAGTACGCCCAGAATTTCCAGACGATGGTGCTGGCGCAGAGGAACTACGCGCCGCTGATTCTGGAACTGCGCGGCGGGGAAATAACCGTCAACAAATTTGTCCCCGAATATTCCGTCCCGGTGGAAAAGCACGACGACCTTATAGACGCGACGCCCTGGTTTGAACTGGATGAGGCGTATGCCGGGAGACGGTATCTGGCAATGGCGGGGGAATATCCGGGCGCGGTAACTTTTTTTAACGGGAGGCTCGTATTCGCCGCGACCGGGAACAGCAGGCAGCGGATATTCGCGAGCCGCGTCAACGCCATCAAGAATTTTTCGACCTATAAACTTTTCCTGACAAGGCAGAGAAATTATATCGTCATCAAAGGGACCTTTGACGAAACCGACAAAAGAAGAATCACCTTCGAGACCGGCGAAGGGCTTAAATTTTCCGAAGCCATTACCAATTACCATGTCGAAAGCGGTTTTTTCCCGACCGTGGACGAGGACGGCGCAAAGGTGGACGTGAGGGTGGAGGAACTGAAGTCGAATTATATCAGGGTGTCCTGTGACTCGGAATTGATTACCGAGCTGAGCACGGCAGACCAGGCCGCGCTTGACGCCATAAAGAGCAACTGGGCGGCGTATAACGCGAACCCGGAACAGCAGGACGTTATATATGTTTTGTGGTCCGGCAGTTCTAAAAACCCGGGGGGTACTTCGTTCATCCGCTGCAGGCTGTCTGTTACCACGATGGTTCTCTGGGCTCCCGGCCACGAGGACGTATTCACCCCGATGGTTTTCTCCCTTCCTTCCGATATCGCGGAAACGGCAGATGCCGGGTATTTGCTTGAGTATATTAATGACAGGATAAACATTATAGCGGGTACTATACTCCCGGCCCTTGGCGCTTACGCTTCGCAAATATACTGGACTACCGCCTACAGCCTTGCTTCCGCCTGGCACACCCGGATAATGAGTTCCATGAAGCTGACCATCGATAAGGGGAGTATAACATTATACGGGCCCCCTTCCGACATAGAAATCCAGGTGAACCACATAGTGAACGGGTGGAGGGACACGTATATAGCCCTTTACACCGAACATGTCATCGAAGACCGTTACCCCTCCCCCGACGACGGGTTCACCTTTGAAATTGCCAGCGACATGAGCGACGCCATCAAATGGCTGGCGCAGAACAAGAGCCTCCTCGCGGGGACCGAAACCGGCGAATGGGTTATTCCCCCGGAGACAAACGCGGTGAACGTCCGGGCCGCCCTTAACAGCCGCTACGGGAGCGACAGCGTACAGGCAACGGCCGTGGGGGACGCGGTGTGTTTCTTCCAGACGGGGAAGAAGGCGCTGGTGGAATACTACGTCCCGCAGCAGGACTACAACTTCCGGGCGAACAACATGGCCATGCTTTCAAAAAACATGCTCCACGAGAGCCCGGCGTTCGACTTTGATTTTATATCCGCGCCGTACACGAAACTCTTTGTTTCCCGCGAGGACGGGGCCATGGCCTGCCTCTTGTACGAGCGGGGCACCGGCACCTTCGCCTGGGGGCGGGTTACCACCAGGGGGCTTGTCAAAAGCGTGGCCACAATCCCCGGCCGGTCTGGGTATGACGACGTGTACCTCCTGGTCCGGCGGGGCGGGGGGTTTTTCCTTGAGATATATTCGGAGCGCGTCCGGGAACGCGGGGAGGGGGACGAGGAAGTGTTCCTGGACAGTTACCGCAGGTGGGACGGGGACCGGGAGGACTATACGGATGACGCCGTGGTGTACGACGAAACGGACAACAGGCTTTACCCCGTAACGCAGAGCCCCGTACCGGATCACGTGATGTGGGCAGGCTACCCCTACGAAAGCCGGGTGCGGAGCATGCCGGTCCTGGCCAACGACCGGATGAAGCAGAACAACATCAAAAACCTCCTCATCCGGTTTAACGACAGCTGCATGCCGGAGGCGCGGTCTTTTTCCATGGAGGAAGGCAGGGAGCGCGAGGGGAACACCGACGCCATAGCCAGGCCGGAACCGTACAGCGGGGTTATCAAGATACCCTTCCCGGGGGTGTGGGACCGGGACGTGTTCTTTGAGCTTGTCCACCGCAAGCCGACCCGGTGCCGGGTGCTTGCGGTAAACGCGGAGGCGAACTGATGCCGTTTGCGGTAATGGGGCTTATGGCCCTTGCCGGCGCCATATCAGGCGCCGCCGGCAAGGCCCAGGAGGCGCAGCAGGAACAGGAGCGGCTGCGGCAGCAGAAACAGGCGGCGTGGAGCCAGTACCTTCTGGGACAGGCCTACAGCGACGAGCAGTACGAGGTGAACCGGCGGGAGGCGCGGGAAACCCTTGCCATCCGGCAGGACCGCCTTGACGAAAGCGTGGACATGTCGGCGGGCCAGTTCAACGCGTCCCTTCTGGCCCAGGCCTACGGGATACAGGACGCGCGGATACAGGCGGCGGCCCAGACAGGCGCTTCGCGGGCGGCGGAGGGGATGAGCGGGACGCGCGGGAACGGGGCCGGCGAACTGGCCCGCGCCTACGCGGAAACGTCCCTGGGCCGGAACATTGGCTTGCAGTACCGGCAGAACGAGCTTGCCCTTGCGGGCATGACAGGCCAGGCAAACAACGCCGCGGCGGACATAAGGCGGGAACGGGCCTCCTGGGATCCCGGCGGCTACCGGTACAACCTGAAAGGCGCGCAGGACGCCTACAACCGGAATGCGGCCCTTCTGGGGCAGTCCGGTTTCGACTGGCAGATCGGCAGCGCGGCCGCCACGCCGCTGGACATAACGGCCGGCACTTTCGGAGGCCTGTCTTCGGGGCTGTCCCTGGGGTCGTCGTTTTTGGGAATGGCGGACCTGTTCGGGGCGCCGAACGCGGCGGCGGGGACCGGTTCATTGTACGGCACGGGCGGGGTGAACGGGAACGCCGGCCCGCGCGCGTATGTAATACCGGAGTGGGTTTAAATGGCGCACGCGACAATAGCCGACGTTTTTAACAGTTTCTCACGGGCCGCTTCCCAGGGCATGGATATATACAGCCGGATAAGAAAAGACGAAGCGGACGCCGAACTGCAAAACCTGGCGTTTCTGAAAACGGAAGATTCTCAAAAGTTTTTACTCGGCCTGGATGATGACGGCGATATCGATCATTACATGGACAAGTGGAACGCCCACAGGATGAAGTTTCAGCATGAACTTGAAAAAACCGAGACGGGAATAAAAGCCAGCCCTTATTACCGGCGGGCCGCGGAACAGATATTGCGGCAGGACGAAATAAAGATGAATGGCGCCGTCCTGTCCAGACAGATGGACGCGATGCGCCAAAATACCAGGGTTGTACAAGTCGACAGCCTGAACAGGGCAAAGCAAAACAACACGGGAAATCCCCAGGGATATTTGCGGGATGCCCAGATCGTGTTTGACCAAATGACAGAAATGAGAACTTATTCCCCTTTGGAAATTTACAACATGCGGGAACAGGTTTTTAATGACGCCGTAGGGTCCGATTTGGACGCCGCGGCGATGGAGGGGTTCAAAAAGACCGGGTCAGCGGAAGGGGGGATACAGGCGATCAAAGACCGCCTGGAAGAATACCGGAACCCGGACAGCCCCTATTATATCAGGTATACGGTAAAGGACCCTGTGCGAAGCGACGGGCAGACGAAAGGCTATGATGACGATCCCCAGCTGCTTATCAGCAAGCTGGGCGGCGCGGGAAAATCCGCCGAAGACCGGGCGTACCAGACCTGGAATACTCTTGTAAAAGGGGAACGGGAACGGAACGCCATGAGCATTTCCGCTGAGTACGGGGACGTGCTGGAAGCGGTTTCCAAAAAAGATCCCAATTCGATGGCGCTGATTGATCAGGGCATAAATAACATCCGGAATATCCAAAACCCGTTTTTATCCGAAGAAGACCGGAGCAAGTATAACCGCTGGTATGACGATCTGAAGAAGAAGCTGGCGTCTGATGACGGAAGCGCAAAAAAGGACCTGTCCGAGACGAACGCGAATGCCGTGGCGGAAAACATCGTGAGAAGATTACTGGCCGGAGAGCAGATCATTCCGGGCCGGAACCTTAACCTCCAGGATATATCTGGAATAGGGAACCCCCTGCTCACCGCGGTAGTTGAAAATATAGGCTTTAACACCGAATCGCCAACTTCAAAATTAAACCTTGAAACCGTGTCGAGGACTCTTTTTACCGCCCTTGAAAAAGTCATAAACGAAGAGGGCAACGAGCTGTGGAAATCCAGCTTTGAGCAGGTGAAAAACATCAGGTCCTTAAACCATGAAATAGCGGAGAAATATAATAAAAACCCAGGCGCCCTTGACAGCTGGGCGCTTGTAAAATACACCGACTTGATAAGTTCGTGGGACTTTGTGAACGGGAAAGCGGAAGATATAGACCGGGCCGTTCAGGAAATCGGGGCCCAGATAATTTCAATGGCAAACAGCGAGAGGCCGCAATCCGTGTTTTTTGAAACGGATAATAAAGCGGCGATAGGAAGGGCGTGGGAAACCTATGAGAAAAATTCAATCCTTGTTGAAACGGACGCGCATGGAAACGAGATGCTGCTGCCCTCCCCGGAAGGAATACACTACGGAAGGAACTACGGGGAGGACCGCCGCCTTATTGATACGCAGTTACGGCTGGTAATCCAGAAAGAACTCGGGGTAGCCACCGGGAGATTGACGCCTGTTGACGAAGATGAACCGCTTTCTGAAAAAGGCATGAATACGCGTGACAAAAAAGCCGTCTGGTATTACCAGATAGACGGCGGGAACAGGTTTATCAGGGTTAACCCGTCAAGAGATCCGGGAGCGTGGACAGTCCAGACAGGGACGAAAGGCCGCGGCGGGGAGATTGACTGGGGCGGGAAAGAAAAACTGGAAAACAACAGGAAGGCGGCGGCATGGCTAACCCCGCCGCCTGAAACCGGGTATTCAGTCACGGAGATGCTGGAAATGCTTGAAAAACAGTCCGGGCCCCAGATGAGCGAAGAGGAAGCGGCAGAAATGGAGAAAAGCCGCTTATACCGGCTGTCGGCAGAAGAGGCTGACAGGCGGGCGAAGGAAGAAAAAAATAGAAGGGGGCCATTAAGACGTGAGTGATATATTTGACCGGCAGCAGCGCAGGGAAAACACCTGGACCCCGCCGCTTGACCGCATACTGGAAAACCAGAAAAAGCTCGGTGAAAGGGAAGCGCGGTTTAACGAACAAAACGGGCAAAGCCTGGGGGATTACTTAGATTTTATAAAACTCAAAGAAGATAAATACAACGACAGGTTTATGACAAACGAGGTGCTTTTAAACCTCGAGATTGCGCAGGAGCACGGGCTGCTGGACGAGGATGAACTTTATAAACAGGCGACCTCCCAGGGAATAGCGCGGCAATACGGGATAGATCCTGAATATGTACGGGCAAACCTTGAATCATTCCTTCTGGCGGAGGATATAGACCCTTCAAAAAAGGTCCCGAGAGACTGGTTTAACGGGTTCGCGGCACGGGCAAGAAAAGGGGCGAATACAACTTTTATCAGCCTGGGCGCCAACGAACTCATGAAGCTGGAACGCCCCGGACTCAGGACACAGGAAGAGGCGAAAGGAGCCGAATCGTTAAGAAACCATCTGGACGGAATTGCCAAATTGAACGAAACCCTTGAATTCGGGGACGAGAGCCTGGCAAAAAACCCGGTATTGCGGTTCCTGCAAGACAGCGTTGCCGGCAATTTCCTGGAATCGATGCCATATTCGGCTTACGTGATGGGGGCCGGGGCGGTAGGAAACGCGGTTTTTCCAGGCGCCGGCGGCAAGATCGGCGGTTTTCTCGCGGGAGCCCAGCTGGCCATTGGGCAGGAATATTACCAGCTGACAAGCCTCAAGGATGAAAACGGGAGACCGCTTCTTGACCGTGAAATAGCGAGAAACGTGGCCATGACGATAGGCCCGGTACTTTCTTTGATTGAAACCGCGATATGGGACAGCGCGGCGCATCTGGGGGGAGCCGTAGGAAAAGCCATGGGAAAGGAGACGGCCGCATCCTTTACCCAGAGGGTAGCCGCAAAAGTATTAACCAGCCTTCATGCCAGGGGATTTCTGTACCGCATAGCGCAGAGCGGCCTGGAGGGGCTGTTCAGGACATCCGGGGAGGGCTTCGAAGAATTCCTGCAGCAAATAACCGAAGAAGCGGGCAAGAACATCGCCCTTGAAATGCAGAAAGAAAAAGTCCTGGAAACCTTCGGCGGATCGCCTGAAGAACGGGAGGCGGTTATCAGGCAGTTGCAGGAGGCGAAAACAAAGCCCGGTGATATATTGCATAACGCCCTTGAGGCTTTTAAGGGCGGCGCCGCGGCCACGCTTCTTTCGGGCTTGCCGGAAACGGTTATTAATTATCATAACGGCGGGGTAGAAGTACGGAAGCTTGACAGTATTTACAGCAGCGTTCCCAGCGAAGAAGCCGCCATAAAAGCCACTGATGAAAGCCCCGTCTTTGCCGGGATGACGCCGGAGCAGAAGTTAAAAACCCAGAAAGAAATGTACCGGAATGTCCGTTCAAAACGGGATGCCGAAGAGGCCCGCATTACCGAGGAATACCGCAAAACCCGCCTGTACTCCGGGACGGATACCGGCACAGATCCGGTACACCGGGACAAGGCGGGGAATCTATACGCCGAGAATATCCGGCACACCGACAGCGGCGGGGTTACCACCGGGGTTTTTCAGGGAGGGAACCCTGATAAAACCGAAAATAATTTCTACTGGAAACTGGATTACCGGATGGAGGGGGGAAAGGAGGTTATTGAAGGGCTGCGGATTGGTGAAGCTTATGAGGGCCTGAAGCCCGAGATACTGCAAAACTTTGCCAATGACACCGGGCACGAGGTGGTCTGGGAGGGCGAGACATACACCCCCGTAGAAGGGTCCGCAAAGGCCGTTCATATAGGTTTTGATAAAAGAAGTACGAAAAATGCCGGAAAACGCCGTGGAGACCCCTTCTCGCGCAACAGGGAGGGTTTTGGAGCCCCTCACGGGGAAGGAAAAACAGTTCTTTGATAAAATACGGGCATGGCCCGGCATACAGTCCGATCTTGAGGCCAGGGCGGGGGTGGAGGCGCTGCGGCTGAACGCGGCCCTGAATAACCAGACACTGGAGGAACACCTGGCATCTGACTTTGAAACGGAGATGATCGGCGCGCCTGACGCGGCCCTCCGGGCGGCGGCCCAGGAGCAGGGCGGCCGCAAGAAGGGGGCGGTGCGGTTTGACCCGGAGACGGGAAAGGCCATGATTTCCGCCTTTGAAGGGGCGGATGTTTCCACGGTGATCCACGAGGGGGCCCATGTGCTCCGGCGGAAACTGGCCGGGGAGTACCTGGCCGAGGCGGAGCGGGTATTCGGCGTAAAGAACGGAGTCTGGACGGAACAGAACGAGGAAGATTTTGCCGGGGCCTATGAAAAATATATTGAAACGGGAAAGGCGCCGACTTCCAAACTGGCGGAGCTGTTCCAGAAGCTCAAGGAGTTTATGGGCCGGATTTACGGGCTGGTAAAGAACGAAAAGAAGCTGAGCCCGGAGCAAGCGGCCTTTTTTGACCGGGTGTTCCAGGACGCCCAGGCGAACCTTGAGACGATGGAGAATCAGAATACCGGGAAAGAATCAGCGGGTACGGGACAGGAAGCAATGGAAAATCCCTATGCGGAACAGTTGAACCTCAAAATTGACGAGTTGAACCGGGAGAGCCGGGAAAAGGCCAGGGAGATAATCCGGGAACGGGGGGAGACCCCTCTCTGGCAGCCGGATATGAGCGGGGAAGACGGGGTTATTAACGACCCGGAGGCCGGGTATACCGAAAAGGCCGGGGCCATTGTGGACAAGGCGGGGAAGGTGTACGCCGCGGAACGGCTTTTACCGGCTGACCGGAAGCACGGCCCCACGGCGGCCCTGATAAGCCGGGCTATGGGGATTGCCGACCCGGCGGCGCGGGAGCGGGTTATCGGGGAAATCCGGGCGCTGCGGGACCGGTACGCCGGGACGGACGCGGAGTTTACGGCCCCCAACGGGGAGGCCTCTTTACTGCTTGAATCCCTGGGGGAGGAGAAGGGGCGGGAAGCCTGGTACGCGGTACGGACGGACAGTTTCAAGAAGTGGTTCGGGGATTGGGAGGCGGCGGCACGGATTGCCGAGATAGAAGGGATAAACCCGGTTAGTATAAAGACCATTGAAAATACTCCTGAAAAAACGGATGTAAAAACAATCTTCAAAAATTTTGGCACTGTCAAAAACGAACATGA
>JAISBS010000098.1 GCA_031266075.1 Treponema sp. | reverse complement strand
GGGGAAGACTTGCTCCGGGCCGAAGGCCCTTCGCAAGTCTTTTAGGAGTTTTGCGGCGGAGACGGGGTTGTTTGCGGGGGAGGTCCGGGTTAGATGCCGCAAAACTCCACACATAATGGGGCAAGGCTGGAGCCCAGGGGGGGCCAAACTTAATGTGTCCACCGTAAAAAATGTACGGAAAGCGGCCCCCTCTTCCTGATTTTCTTCCCGGCCCTCCCGTTGCCGAAAAGTGGTGTATGGGGTAAGCTGGGGCCATGGTGAATATCGCGTTTACCGGGGGCGGAACCGGGGGGCATATCTATCCCGGCCTGGCTGTCGCGGCGGAACTGCGGGCCCGGCTGGACTGCCGGATCTTCTGGATAGGTTCCCGGACCGGTATGGACCGGACATTGGTTGAAGGGGCGGGGCTGGAGTTTTTCGGCGTCCCTTCGGGACGGCTCCGACGGTATTTTTCGTTCAAAACGGTTCCCGACCTGTTCCGGGTGGCGGCGGGTTTTTTTGCCGCCCGGAAGATATTTAAAACAGCGCGGCCTGCCCTCCTTTTTTCCAAGGGCGGTTTTGTCAGCGTTCCCCCCTGCGCCGCCGCCGCTTCCCGGGGGATTCCCGTATTCACCCATGAATCGGACTACAGTCCCGGCCTCGCCACCCGCATCAACGCCCGCTTTGTCAGCCGGGGGCCCGGTTCCATCTTTACCGCCTATGCGGACACGGCGGCCTTTTTTCCCCCCGCTCTGCGGGGCCGGATACGGGTCAGCGGCAATCCGGTGCGGCCCGAATTCCGCGCCGCCGATCCTGCGCGGGGACGGGCTTTTCTGGGTCTTGGATCCGGGGAGCGGATTCTCCTTGTCCTGGGGGGGAGCCAGGGGGCCGGTGAGATCAACGAACTGGTTTGGAAAAGCCGCGGCGAGCTGACCCGGTGGTTCACGGTGGTTCACCAGACCGGGCCGGGAAAAGGGGAGGGGATCCGCGCCGGAGACCGCTACCTGCCTTTTCCCTATATCAACGAAGAGCTGCCCCATGTGATGGCCGCGGCGGAACTGGTGCTGGGGCGCAGCGGCGCGGGGACGGTCTGGGAGAGCGCCGCCCTGGGGCTGCCCATGGCGCTGATCCCTTTGCGGGGACCGGGCACCCGGGGGGATCAGGTGGAAAACGCCCGCTTTTTTGAACGGGCCGGGGCCGCGCTGGTTTTGTCCGGCGGGGAACTGGAGCCCCGGACGCTGACACGAGCGCTGGCGTCCATTGCGGAGGACAGGGAAAAACGAAAGGCCATGGCCGCCGCCTCCAAACGAATTGGGGAAACAAACGGAGCCGCTCTGATAGCGGATTCCCTCTGCGCCTTTCTCACAGAAAAAAAACGGGGAGAAAAAACATGACAGGAATTGCGGTGATCGACATCATTTTTATTGTCCTTGCCATCATTCTTACGATCCGCTGCGCCCTCAGGGGTTTCATCGGCGAGCTGATGTCCATGGCTTCGGTGGTGCTGGGTTTACTGGCGGCCCTCTTTTTTTACAAAAACGGCGGCGCTTTTATCCGGGAAAAATTTTTACCCGGTATGAAAATCTTCCCCGAGGTGCTGGCCTTCATCGCCCTGTTCCTTATTGTTTTTATTGTTATCAAAATTCTGGAAGGAATCCTGAAAGATATTATCGAGCGGATCCGGCTGGGCGGGGCGGACCGTTTTTTGGGCGTTATTTTTGGCCTTGTAGAAGGGGTCATCGTGATCAGCCTGATTCTTTTTGTCCTTACCATCCAGCCCCTCTTTGATCCGGCGCCAATCCTCCGGGAAAGTTTTTTCGCGGAACTGCTGCTCCCCCTCATCACCGGGAGGGAACAGGCCGCCGCCTTTACCGCCTTGTTCCGGTTCCTGCCGGGAAGCTATGTTTGAAAACCTCCTGGGCCAGCGGGCGGCGGATCAGATCCGGGAGGATATGAGCGCCGGGCGGCTTGCGCCCTCCATGTTGTTTTTCGGCCCCCCTGCCTCGGGAAAGGGAACCGCCGCGCTGGAACTGGCCAGGGCTCTGTCCTGCGAAGCCGCTGGGCCTGGTAACGGGCCGGATGCGGCCCCCTGGAACTGCGGCTGCCCGGCCTGCGCCGCCCACCGTCAACTGGCGCATATTGACCTCCTTGTGCTGGGCTCCCGCCCTTTTGCGCCGGAAATTTCCGCGGCCCGAGCGGCCTTTTTGCGGGAGCCCGGCAGCGCCGCCGTTTCGATGCTCTTTATCCGGTCGGTGCGGAAACTGTTGATCCGCTTTTCCCCTGTGCTGCTGGAGGACGATCCCAAATCGGGAAAACTGAACCCCCTGCTGGCGGCACTGGAAGAGGGGCTGGGCGATCTGGAACTGACCGTGCAGGGCGGGACGGGGGAGGCGGAAAAAATCAGCGCCGCCATCATGAAAAGCGCCTTCAAGCTGGAGGCCGAAGGGATAGGAGATCATATCCCCATCGGCCAGATCCGGCGGGCCGCATACTGGAGTCATCTGGCCCCTGCGGGGCGGCGGAAGACCCTGCTCATCGAGAACGCCGACCGTATGCAGGACGGGGCCCGGAATTCCCTCCTTAAAATTCTGGAGGAACCGCCGGAAACCCTCAGCATTATCCTCACCGCCCCCCGGCGCGAGGCGATTCTGCCCACCCTCCTTTCCCGGCTGCGGCCCTACCGTTTTCTCAGGCGGGACGCCGCCATTGAGGGGGAGGTGATCCGCCGGGTCTTTCGGGACGCCCTGCCGGAACGGGCCGGGGAAGCCGCCGGGCTTATCGGCGCGTATCTGGATTCGTTTCTCCCCCTGCCGGACGAAAAGCTCTACCCCCTGGCGGCGTATTTTATCGCCGCCCTGGCCCGAATCAGCGCCCACACCCTGCGTCGGCAGAGAATCGCCGCCCTGCCGGAGGAACTGCTCCTCCTGGGAACACACTGCGCCCCCATTGCCGAAGGGGCTGGCCTGGCGCGACCGGAGGACATCCGGGAAATTCTCGCCCGGATTCTGTCGGAAACCGGCAGCTTCGAGGCGCGCTCATTTCCCCGGTTTTTGAACGCCGCCCTTTCGCTGGTTTCCGAAGCCCTCCGGGGGGGGTATGGCAAACCGGGATTTATTGCGTATATTGAAATATGGAGAAAATACGCCCGGGAAGCCGATGCGGCGGCGGGGGTCTGGAACCAGAATCCCGCGCTGGCGCTGGAACGGCTTTTTTCCGGCCTTCGGAGCGCCATGACCGCCGCGGCGGCCCGGGCCCCGGAACCGCAGGCCGGGGGTTCCGCCGGGCCGTATTGAACAAGTAGCCATGAGGGATTTTTACAAACGGGCCTTAAAAAAACTCAACAAGCTGACCGGGGAGCAAAGCAAGGAACTGCTGACCGCCGCGGTCGCCGAGATTGACCGTCTGGAAACGGTGCTGGATTCCCTCACCGACGGCATTCTGGTCTGCGACACCAAACACAACCTCGTGATGGCCAACAAATACGCCGAGCGGTTCCTCCCTTTAAGTTATTTTGAACTGGGGAATGAGCCCCTCTGGCAGGCAGTCCGCGACGAGCGGATCGCCGATTTTTTTGAAGCCACCCTCACCGGCGGCGACCGGGTGGAGGAGCGGGAATTTAACGTCGAGAGCAAGGGTCTTAACCGGCTCTTGGCCATCAGCGTGCTGCCGCTGGTTCAGGAACATCAGGTAACGGGCTCCCTTATCTATATCGGGGACATCACGGAAAAACGGGGCCGGGAAGCCCGGCTCCGGCGGGCAGAAAATCTGGCGAGTCTGACGACCCTGGCCGCTGGAGTGGCCCACGAAATAAAAAATCCGCTGGGTTCCATTTCCATCCACATCCAGTTGATACAGAAGGCCATAGAAAAAAACCGGGAGCTTTTTATGAACGCCCACGCCGGCGGGACGGACGGCGCCGGACAGGATCCGGTTCCCTGTTTTGATCTCATGGACAAGTACATCGGCGTTGTGAACGAAGAAGTTGACCGCCTGAACCATATTGTGGTGGATTTTCTGTTTGCCGTCCGCCCCATGGACATGGAATTCCGGGAGGGGGACATTAACGCCCTTATCGCCGAGCTGGTCGAATTTGTCTGGTACGAACTGGAGCAGAATAACATTGAATGTGTGCTGGAACTGGACAAGAGCGTCCCCCTGATTTTATTTGACGAACGGTATATGAAGCAGGCCCTTCTCAACCTGATCAAAAACGCCCAGGCCGCCATGCCCCAGGGGGGCAGCTTGACCATAAAAACCGAACGAACCGATACGGAGATCTGCGTCAGTGTCTGTGATACGGGCATGGGTATCGGCGAAGAAAACCTTGCCAAAATTTTTGAGCCCTTTTTTACTACCCGGGAAGCGGGCTCCGGCCTGGGCCTGACCCTGGTGTTCAAAATTATCCGGGAACACGAGGGGGAAATTTCCGTCCAGTCCCGGAAAGGGGAGGGGGCTTGTTTTGTCATCACCCTGCCCGTGCCCCAGAAAGACCGGCGGCTCATTGGCTATGGCGGCGGGGAAAACACCGGGCCCGACGGATCCGACGGATCCGTCGGATCCGATGGGGAAGGCCCGAACGGAGGCCGCCGGTGAAATTCAAACTCCTTGTGGCGGACGATGAAAAAAATATCCGGGAAGGGCTGGCGGCGGCGCTGGAAATGGACGGCTACGAAGTGGTAACCGCCGCTGACGGCGCCGAGGGCTGGAAGCGCTTCAACAAGGGCGATATTGACCTGGTAATCAGCGACCTGAGAATGCCCGGTATGGGCGGCGAGGAATTCATGCGCCGCATCGGCGTGGAAACGCCGGGGGTTCCGGTGATCATCCTGACCGGCCACGGCACCGTGGAAAACGCCGTGGCGGCCATGCGGGACGGGGCCTACGATTTTCTCACCAAGCCGGTGAACCTGGACCGGCTTTCCCTTTTGGTCAAGCGGGCCCTGGCGAACCGGGAACTGGCGCTGACCCACCGGCGGCTGGAAGAGGAACTGGAACACCGGAAACACTTTAAAACCATAATCGGCACCAGCGCGCCCATGCGGCGGGTTTTTGACACCGTGAGCCGGGCGGCCCCCACCAGGGCGTCGATCCTTATCACCGGGGAATCGGGGGTGGGGAAGGAACTGGTGGCCGACGCAATTCACGAACTGTCCCCCCGGAAGGGGAAGCCCCTGATAAAAGTCCACTGCGCCGCACTGGCGGCGAGTCTTTTGGAAAGCGAGCTTTTTGGTCATGAAAAAGGGGCCTTTACCGGCGCGACCGCCCGCAAGCGGGGCCGTTTTGAACTGGCCCATGAAGGAACCCTTTTCCTCGACGAGATCGGCGAAATCGATCAAAATATCCAGATCAAGCTTTTACGGGTTTTGCAGGAACGGAAATTTGAGCGGGTCGGCGGGGAAGAAACCGTGGAAACCGATGTGCGGATCGTGGCGGCCACCAACAAAGATCTGAAGGCGGAAATCGAAAAAGGCAATTTCCGGGAAGACCTCTATTACCGCCTTAACGTGGTGAATATCCTTGTCCCCCCCCTGCGGGAGCGAAAGGACGATATTCCCCTTCTCATCAACACGTTCCTTAAGGAATTCGCCCGGGAAAACGGCAAGAAGGTGGAAGGAATCGACGAAAAGACCCGGTCCCGCCTCTACGCCTACGACTGGCCCGGCAACGTCCGGGAACTGCGAAACTGCGTGGAAAGTGCCGTGGTCATGGCCAAAAACAGCGTGATCACCGAAGGCGATCTCCCCCCCACCCTCCGGCAGGGCGGTGAAGAGGGCTGGATCCGCATCCCCCTGGGCGTCAGTCTGGATGAATCGGAACGGATTATCATCCGGGACACCCTCTCCTTTTTCAAGGGCAACAAAAGCAAAACCGCCGGTACTTTGGGCATAGGCCGTAAAACCCTCCACCGCAAACTGGTGGACTGGGGCGAGGCGGACGCGGAAGAATAGGGCCTGTTTTCCGGGCATTTTTCCCGGCAGAATTTAACCGGTTTTCCCGCTCTGGAAACCCAACCGGGGTTTCCAGGGTTCCCTATATCCTTTCCCCCCTTTTTCTTTTAGTCGATTTCATATAAACTGGTATTTGGATTCAAATGAAAAATTATGGACAAAGAAAGGAAAAAAATGACGGTTATGTTGTTTCACGACGGAGGAGATCGAAAAACGGTAAAACGATTGCTGGACATATTGGAGAAATTTGAAAAAACAACGGAAGAATGTATTCCCGGCGACCATGGCGAAGGGCTTATCCCGGTTTCGGAAACGCTTGCCCGCAGCCGCTGCATCGTGCTGCGCCTTTCCCGTCCCACCGCGCCTGCCTGGGTTTATGTGCTTGCGGGGTATTCCATGGCCCTGAAAGTCCCCCTCCTGGCCTATGGCCTTTCCCCGGAGACTTTTGGCCCCCTCCTTTCGCACTGCCTTGTTCCGGTGAACACCGAGCGCGAATTGTCCGAATACATGAGCAGGGAAGCGCCTGAATTTTTTGCCCGGGAAGTACGAAACCGGGCCAGATATGAGCTGCTGGAGGCCGGTATTTCCTTGAGCGAGGAATCGCTGGCCGATTGCGTCATCGGGGGAAACAAGCGTGCCCTTACCCTGTTTCTGGAAGCGGGTTTTTCCCCCAATATCCGGGACCGGTTTGGGGTGCCCCTGTTGAATCTTGCCGCCCGCCAGGGCCACCGGAACCTGGTGAAAATTCTCCTCCGGGCGGGGGCGGATGTGAACGGACAGGCGGAGGATCGCCTGAATACCGCGCTTATGGATGCCGTATCGGGACGGCATCATCACATGGTACGGGATATGCTGGCCGCGGGCGCGGATGTCAATTTGAAAAGCCGGGATGAACAGTCGGCCCTGGTTCTCGCGGTGGGGATGAACGACGAATTTTCCGCGGAGTTGCTCCTCCGGGCGGGGGCAAATGCCGACGAGCCGGATTTGCTGGGATCCAGCGCCCGGAAATACGCGGCCCTGTTTAACAAGCCCGCCATGGTGTCGCTTTTTAAGATCCATGGGCCGCAGAAGGACGCGAGGTAAGCCATGGCGGAAAATATCACGGCCCGGATTGGCGCCCTCGCTGAACGAATTCAAAAAGCCCGATATTGTGTGGCCCTGACCGGGGCGGGGGTAAGCACCCTCTCGGGGATCCGCGATTTCCGGGGGAAGAACGGCCTCTACAACGACATGGACGCGGAAAAAATTTTCGACATCGATTATTTTATGGAAGACCCGTCGTTTTATTACCGGGCCGCCGGTTCGTTTATTTACAATATCGACGAAAAGGAGCCTTCTATTGTGCATAAGATGTTGGGCGCAATGGAAGGGCGGGGGTTTCTCAAGGCCCTGATCACCCAGAACATCGACCTTCTCCACCAAAAGGGTGGCAGCAAAAAAGTGATAGAAATCCACGGTTCCCCGCAGTTTCACTACTGCCTCCGCTGCGCCGGGGTGCGGATGCCTTTTGAGGAAGCCGCCGCGCGGGTAAAGTCCGGGGAACTGCCCCGGTGTCCCCGCTGCGGCGGGGTACTCAAACCCGCGATTACCTTTTTCGGCGAAAGCCTCCCTATTGACGCCCTGCGGGCGGCGGGCGAGGAGGCCCAGCGGGCCGACCTGATGCTGGTTCTGGGGACCAGCCTGACGGTGTACCCCGCCGCATCCCTGCCGGACTATACCCTGCGGAACGGGGGGGAAGTGGTTATCGTGAACAATATGGCGACCCCGCTGGACAGCAGGGCGGTTCAGCGTTTCGACGACCTGGGCGGGGTATTTGAAAGGCTGCGGCCTTTTATGATAAACTGAGGGAAGGGGGTATACCATGAAAAAACTACGAATCTTTTTCTTGTTGTGCACGGCGGTCCTGCTCGCCGTCCCGGAAGCCTTTGCGCAATCGAGTTCCCTCAACGGGATGAGCCTGAACGGGGCCGCCGGATTGTACGCCGTTCCCAGCGGACGGATCGGCTGGAGCAAAAAAGCCGATGTGGGCCTTGATTTTGGCTCTTCCTATAATTTTTTCAGCCAGAATCCTATCGCCAAAGCCGGGATCAGCCTTTTTGACTGGGTGGAATTAAGCGGCGCCGTTGATTTTCAGCCAAAAACCCATGATATGTCAAATACCGACGGTATCCTGGGGGTAAAGCTGCAATTGCCCACTCCAAACACCGGCGTTGCCGTCGGCGGAAATATTCAGTTCCTTACCTTGCCGGACAGGCAGAATACCGCGGGGCAGATCTACGTTGCCATAAGCTACCTGGGTGACTTTTTTTCCTGGCCCGCGGATACTTCCATGGCCATCGGATATACCTTTCTGGAAGGGGGAAACAAGAATATTGACTTCGGCATGGGTTTTGATATGACCCTCGTTCCCAATGTTCTTGGAAATTTTGTCCACCTGGTAGTTGATTTTTCAAATTTTTCCTACAGCTACCAGGCCCTTGGCGCCGACGCCTGGATTCGGGGGAGCCTGAACACGGGATTCCGAATCAATATTTCCGCCGCCCCGGCGCTGAACAAATTTAAACTGGTCTTTGACCTGGTTCTTTTGGATATACTGGACAGCGACCGGACTATCGGTATGGGATTCTCCTTCGGTCTGCCCCTGAAATAACGAGCTTGTTCAGAAAGGAGGTGTCCGGGAAGTAAGCTTGAACCGAAGGTTCGCGTTTCCTGGACAGCCCCTTGTTTGGCGGACAGGCCGGCCTAAACGGAGAGGGCCGCCAGCGCCCGGTCCACCCGTTCCCCGGAGGCCTGCGCCCCCAAAAGCCTGATGCTTCCGAAAAGGGGCGGGCTGACCCGGGCCCCGGTAACGGCCACCCGCAGGGGCATGAGAAGATCTCCCGGCTTGACCCCTTCTTTTTCCGCGGCGGCCTTGACAATCTGTTCCGCCGCCTCGTCATCCGTTGCGGCGGCCAGCGCCTCCACAAGCCCCCGGCCCAGCCTGAGGAGCGCGGCGGTTTGGGAACGGTCCGCTTTTTTGGGGAAAAATTCTTCCGCCGGAGGGACCGGGGGCGCGGCGAACAGGTAGCCCAGCTTGCCGGGAACTTCGCCGAGGAGGGTCAGCCGCTCCCGGATCAGAGGCATGGCGGCGGCAAAGCGTTCCCGTTCTTCCGCGGAGGGGCCGGCCCCCTTCGCACCGTTATTGAAAAGCCCCGCCTCGACAGCCCAGGGCAGGGCCAGTTCCGCCAGTTCGCCGCTGGTTTTTGCGCGGATATACTGGCCGTTGTACCATTCCAGTTTTTTGTAATCGAAGACCCCCGGCGCCTTATTAAGCTTGTCCAGACTGAACCGTTCCGCCAGTTCTTCCAGCGTATAGAAGTCTTTCCCTTCCTCCCAGGAACAGCCCAGCAGCGCCACATAGTTGATCAGGGCTTCGGGCAGATATCCCTGGCGGCGGAATTCGTCGATGCTGGTGGCGCCGTGGCGTTTGCTGAGTTTTTTTCCGTCCTGGCCCATCACCATGGGGAGGTGGCAGAATTCAGGATGCTCCCAGCCAAAAGCCCGGTACATGATTACATGGAGGGGGGTAGAGGAGAGCCATTCCTGAGCCCGGAGTACATGGCTGATCCCCATCAGGTGATCGTCCACCACGTTGGCCAGGTGGTAGGTGGGGAAGCCATCGGATTTGAGCAGCACGGGATCGGGGTTTACATCGTTGTTTTTCCATTCTACATCCCCCAAAAGATAATCGCGGAACCGGGTGGTTTCCCCCAGGGGAATTTTCAGCCGGATAGTATGGGGCTCCCCCGCCGCAATCTGCCGGGCCGCTTCTTCGGCGGGAATTTCCCGGCAGCGCCGGTCATAGCCGGTCTCGCCTGAATGGGCCGCTTCCCGCTCTCGCCGGATTTCGTCCAGCCGTTCGGCGGAACAAAAGCAGGGATAGGCCCGTCCCGCAGCCAGCAGTTCTTCGGCGTATTGCTGGTACCCGGCGGTCCGTTTTGATTGAACGTAGGGGGCCGCGGGCCCTCCGGCATCGGGGCCTTCGTCCCAGCGGATTCCCAGCCATGCGAAAGTGTCGTAAAGGTTTTGCACAAAACGTTCGTCAAACCGGGCCCGGTCCGTATCTTCCAGCCGGAGGATGAATTTTCCCCCCGACGAACGAGCAAAGAGGTAGTTGAAGAGGGCGGTTCGGATGCCGCCGATGTGCTGCAGCCCGGTGGGGGAGGGGGCATAACGGTCCCGGATTTTTCCGGGGAGCTTTGTTGCAATTTCCATAGGTTTTACTATATCCTGAATAGAGGAACACGGACAAGGATATGTCCGATTTATGGAGTATATATGGCAAAAAAAACGGACGAGGAAAAAACCGGAGGGCAGCTTCTGGGAGAAAAACTGCTTTTCAACCTGAAAAACTGCTGGGACGGGGCAGATGCCGGAGAGCTTGAAAAAATAGAAGCCTTCGCAAAGGACTATAAACAATTCCTTGACGCGGGCAAGACCGAGCGGGAGTTTACCCGCCGGGCGCTGGATATGCTGATCAAAAACGGTTTTACGAATATTGAAGACCTGCTGGAAGGCCGGGGCCCCCGGCCGGTTTTGGCCCCCGGTGCGAAGGTTTACCAGCATATCAGAAACAAGTCCCTGGTTTTTGCCGTCATCGGCAGCAGGCCCCTGATTGAGGGGGTCAACATTGTGGGGGCCCATGTGGATTCTCCCCGGATCGACCTGAAAACCAACCCCCTGTACGAAGACAGCGAACTTTCCATGCTGGACACCCACTATTACGGGGGGATTAAGTATTACCAGTGGACTACCATTCCGCTGGCTATGCACGGTACGGTGATCGGCAGGGACGGAAAACGGCGGGATATATGTATCGGCGAGGATGAGGCCGATCCGGTTTTTACCATCACCGACCTTTTGCCCCATCTGGCCAAAGAGCAGATGCAGAAAAAGGCCTCGGAGTTTTTCGACGGCGAAGGGTTGGACATTCTGGCTGGTTCCCGGCCCTACCCGGATAAAAAGGCCAAAGACCGGGTCAAGCTGTACCTTCTCTCCCTGCTGCACGAAAAATACGGCCTGACCGAGGAGGATTTTGCCGGGGCTGAAATCGAATTTGTCCCCGCCCACCGAGCCCGCGATTTGGGGCTTGACCGGAGCATGATCGGCGCCTACGGCCATGACGACCGCTGCTGTGCCTATGCGGGCCTTTCGGCAGCCCTGGAATTCGCCAAAGCCGGCGGGAAAGCTTCCGGCCCGAAAGGGGAGGGAAAACCGGCGTACCGGCCCCCGGAAAAAACCGTGATCTGCCTTCTTACCGACAAGGAAGAAATCGGCTCCATGGGCAACACCGGGGCCCAGTCCCGGCTCTTTGAAAATTTTGCCGCCTATCTCTGTTCCCTTTCCGGCGGAACCTATTCGGAAATCGATCTCCGCCGCTGTTTCAGCAAATCTTCCATGCTCTCCGCGGATGTAAACGCCGCCTACGATCCCAACTACGATTCGGTGTACGACAAAAAAACCGCCTCCTATTTTGGCAAAGGCATCGTCCTGACCAAATACACCGGGCGGGGGGGCAAATTCGGCGGCAGCGAGGCCAACGCCGAATTTTGCCAAAAAGTTCAGGCACTGCTCAACAAAAACAAGGTCCAGTGGCAATACGGGGACCTGGGCAAGGTGGACAAGGGCGGCGGTGGCACCATAGCCCAGCACGTGGCAAACCTGGGGGTGGAGGTGCTGGACTGCGGCATCCCGGTACTTTCCATGCATTCGCCCTTCGAGGTGATCAGCAAAATAGACCTTTACACGACCTACAGGGGGTACATTGCCTTTTTGAGGGAAGCCTAAGGGTACATTGCCGCCCCCGGAACCACCGCCCGGAGACCGTTCAAACCGCCGGGCGCCGTATTGCGCCAAAATAAAATCTAAGTGAAAAAAGTGTACGCCAAAATTGAAAAATCTAGCCGAACCGTTCAAGCGGTTTCTCCCATGATACCTCTTTGAGCGGCGAGTTTCAAGAGCCGCTCCCGCGCTTCATCCATCTCCCGCTTGAGGGTCACCGGGTTGAACAGCGCCCGCCGCCTCCTCAATTCAACCTTATACGTTTCTGCCAGCTCGGGCGATTCAAGCAGCCTTTGGCAGGGCGTCTTGGGAACCTTCTCGTAGATTTTCTTGTACCTACCCGAGGCCTGCTTCTCCTTGGCAACCAGACGCAGCGTCGGGTACCAGTAGTTGAG